>JAYEOD010000270.1:0-2771 GCA_034722575.1 Bacteroidota bacterium
AATTCGGAGAAATAGCACCACAGTTAATAGCTACAAAACCCATCTCTCTCCGTTCCCCGGCATTATGAATAGATTGCGCAAACACCTCTTTTCCTGTACCACTATCACCCTGAATAAGAATTGTAGTAGGACTAGCAGCAATTCTTTTAGCATACCTCTTCAAACTCTTCATACTTTCGCTTTCGCAGATAATATCATCGAAAGTAAAATACGCCTGCATACCTGTATATTTATTAATAAGATTAATCACGCGCTGCATCTCGCGAAAACTCAAAATAACTCCCAGCATATTCCCTTCCTGACTCTCTATAGGATATGAATTCAATGAATATTTCAACCGCTTATTGCCAATAGTAAAAACCACCTCTTCATCAAGAACAATTCTTTTTGATATTGTAATTTTACGAATATTTTCAAAATCTTTAAAGAAATTTTTAATAGACTGATTTAACAACAGAGTTCTTTTTACATTAAATATATTACATGCCGTATCATTAATCCACTCAATCTCACCCCCTGTATTAACTGCTACCATACCAAAAGAGAGCGAATTCATAATAGTAAATGCATACAACAACGAATCTTGAAGCTGTTGATCCATAATACTTGTAGCCAATGTGTCTTCTATTGCCATAGCAGCCGATGCCACTACGCCCTTTAAAGCAGTATTTCCCTTTTTTGTAAGCCACATAGCACCCGCCACACCCAAAAGCCTCTTTCTGACAGAAAAAACCGGTGCAGCAGAAAAGCTAACTTTTTTTAAAATATTTAGGTAGTGATCATCACCACTAGTATAAAAAACAGATTCATCTCTAATGCTCAACGCAACCGCCTGAGTACCGGAATGCGTCTCTTTTAAAACACTCCCCTTTCTTAAACCAATCTCATCGCAAAAAGCAAGCAACCTTTCCTCTCCGTTAATACTAAGAACACGTCCTTGATTATCAGTTAAAAAGAACACTACATTAAACTCATTAACAACAGGCTGAAGGCGAATAATTATTTTCTTACCACTTTTTACAAAACGCTTATTAGACTTAACAATAGAATCGAATACACGTTCCGAAATATCACTTGAAAGATTTTTTTTATCTACACTCAAAAGATTATCCCCACAACGCAACTTCGACTCTTCTATAATATGATCAACTTCCGGCATAATTTAAATAAACTTAATTTTTACCTCCTTCAAAAATTTTTCTTCCAACAGTCGAGCAATTCTTTTCACTACTGTTCTACGTATTTCCAGCTCTACCGGCAAATTCGGATCCTGATGCGCAATATTTATTCTTGTACCAATAACAAGGCTTATTTCGTCGCTATCCAGTAACATTCGCACTATTAAATCGGCAGGTCCTTTACCTAATAATGTTTTATTGCTATAGTCTTTCAACACTTCTGTCACCTTACTAAGCGTCAATATCCCTTCGGTAATCAAATCAACTCCTTGCATATAAGATATGGGTGGCAAATCAGGGTCAAGAAACTCAAAACTATCCTCAATCTCTCTATCCAACTCTCTCGAAAGAATATCTGCAGTTGTAGCACCGGAAACAATAATTTTCCCTTTAAACGCCCGCACTTCATTTGCCAACACAATATCATTCTCTTTTTCGTACGGAGGGCCTGTACACAGTAATAATTTTCGAGGCTCTCTAAAATACACAACAGCACAACTTGTATCATCTTTAGAGTGATAAAGATCGTTTTTATGAGCCATATTCACAATTTTTTTAGCCAGCTGATCGGCAGATATATTTGGTCTATTCTTTAACAACAGCAAAATAAATTCAACCGTATTTTCATCTCCCCAACCAAAAGGATAGGTTCCCATCCCCAACCCCGATTGAGAGATTCCATCAGAACGAAACACTATTCTATCTTCAAGTTGCGGATAAAAACTGTAGCTACGCAGCTCTTTACCTTTATGCTTTTCGCAACGAAGAGTTATTTTCTCCCACTCAAATTCCAATACCTCATTTCCGCGAAAAATTTTCACTTCAGGATTATCATACTCCAATATTCTTACTTTGCCGTCATCCTCAATATCTACAATTGTAAACGTAGCATAACTAATTTTCCTCTCGCTATCGATAGGAAGAGTATTCATAATAATTTCAGCAATATGCTCAATATCTTTATGTTCTATGGTAAAGTTCAGCGCCATTGAAGCCGTAAGAGTAGCCAAAACATTTGCTTTTACCCCATGCCCTAAACCATCCGACAAGACCAAAACAGTTCTTTTCTCCTCTTTTACCCTTCGCGAAAGAAACACGTCACCACAAATCCGTTCCCCCTCATGGTTTCTCGCTTCATATTTAACCTCTATATATGGAGAGTTCTTCATTTTTTCTTTTTATCAGATTTATACGACTTGATAACAGAATTAAGCACCCTTTCAGATTCAGCAGCACCTTCACCTAACAAAAATCCGATTTTTTGCACTAGCTCAAAATTTTTATCTATAGCCTCTGTAACACGGTTTATCACCTCCTCTTTCCTAACTTCAGGTTCAGATAAATCGCGTATTACACCACCCACTACTCTATTTTTCTTAATAGTAAATATCGAAACATTATACAGCGAATCATTAAAATACACATCACGATTATGAATTGGAATATCGCTTTCAAGCACAAAAGAGAAAAGGTTAAACACCTGATAAGGCAATAGCGATTTTAAGTCTGCACCAACTAATCCCGGAATTATTTCATTAATTTCTGCTGCATCTTCTCCAATTAAAGTCACAAACCTTTTATTCGACTGCACTA
>JAYEOD010000271.1:0-14133 GCA_034722575.1 Bacteroidota bacterium
CCGACATTATTCTATCTGTAAATAAAAACGACACTACATATTTTAAAGATAAATTTTCTGCTGTTACTACAGAACTAATATCACTATTTCACGAAAACAACAGTATAAACATTTTAAAAGGCAAAGGTAATTACGCCTTATATCATGGTAATTTAGAGGTATCGGAAAACTATAAAGCGGCAGAATATTTAATAAAAGAGGTCTTTAGTAAACTAAAAGTCCCATTCATAATAGCGGGAAAAAACCCTCCGGCACACATTGCCGAACTAGCAAAACAGTATAATTGGATACAACTAATTGCTAATCCGGAAAACGGAAAAATGCAAGAACTGATAAGAGAAGCTCATGTTCATACATTAATAACTTTTCAGCCAACCGGATTAAAATTAAAACTGCTTAACACACTTTTTAACGGACGCTTTATTATTGCAAATCCACACATGTTACATGGAACCACTCTACACAACACATGTTATATGGCAGAAAACCCATCGGAAATAATAAATACAATCGAGAATCTTTTTGAAAAACAGTTTACTGATGTCGATATAAAAACAAGAGAATTATCTGTTAAAAACTACTCCAATTCTTATAATATCAAACAATTAACAAAACTAATATTTAACGACTAACCTGATATTCGGAATGCATAACAGTACCATTTTCACACTTTAGTATTCGAGACGGGAAGGTATGAAAAAGAGAATAATCGTGAGTAGCCATCAGCACAGCTCTACCTGTTTCTGAAATCTCGAATAGCAAATTCATAATACCTTCCGATGTTTCAGGATCGAGATTTCCGGTAGGTTCATCAGCAAGAATAATCTCCGGATTGTTGAGTAATGCACGCGCAATAACAACACGCTGCTGTTCGCCACCCGAAAGTTGATGAGGCATTTTAAAGCCCTTTGTCTCCACTCCCACTTTCGACAACACGTCTTTAATACGATTTTGCATTTCATTTCTATTTTTCCAACCGGTAGCTTTTAACACAAACATCAAATTTTCGTTTACCGTACGATCTGTCAACAATTGAAAATCCTGAAAAACGATTCCCATTTTTCTACGCAACAAAGGAATTTCTTTTTGCTTTATTTTACAAAGGTCATAATCTGCCACCACAGCAGTTCCCTCTACTACAGGAAGTTCGGCATAAATTGTTTTTAACAAACTACTCTTACCTGTTCCGGTTTTACCAATTAAATATACAAATTCACCTCTTGTTATGGTTACATTTACATCTTGTAACACCAAAAACTCTTTCTGAAAAACAGATAAATATTTTAACTCAACAATTGCGTTTAATGCCATGGAATTTCATTTTTTTAAGCTTTTCAAAGGTACTAAAAACGCATAAATATCAAAGAAAAAACAAATAACCATTAATAAAGTCCTCTTTTTTTTATATATTTGTGATAATTCACAACCACCCAGACTTCTATATATTATGTTATCAATAAAACAAAGCATATTCTAATGAATTATAAAAAATCGTATAAGAAACTACTCCACTCGCTCGAAGACTCAAAAGTTTCTGGAGACAAAATAATAGAAACCATAAATGATATTAAAACATTATTCGACAACACAACAGATTTTGATACTGCTTTAAATAAAACCCTTGAAAACCTAAGTAAATTAACTAATGCGGGCAGAGCTTATGTTTTTATGTTACGAAAAAACAACAAAGTAATAGATAACACACATGAGTATTGTCAGCAAGGCGTAATGCCTCAGATAGATTATTTACAAGGACTACCTATCGAACTTATTCCGTGGTGGATGGAAAAACTCCATAACAAAGAATTAATTCATATAAAAGACGTTTCAAAGCTGCCTTTAGAGGCAATAAACGAAAAAGAGACACTAGAGAATCAACAGATTAAATCACTTCTATCTTTTCCAATTTTTTCTAACAACAATAAACTAATAGCATTTATTGGTCTCGATAATGTGCAAGAGGTTTCAGAGTGGGAAGAGCATAATATTCACCTGTTAAAGACTATATCATTTATTATAGCAGATCATCTCAAATAAAAAAGACCGTACCAGTTTCCTGATACAGTCTTTTAATTATTTTCTTTATACCATACCTGCAAACCCCATAAAAGCTAATGCAAGGATACCCGCTGTAACTAACGCAATAGGCACACCTTTCATTCCTTTAGGCACTCCCATCAAATCGATATGTTCGCGAATACTAGAGAAAAGCACTAACGACAATCCAAAACCAATTGCATTAGCAATAGCAAATACCACACCTTCCATCAAATTAAAATCTTTTTGAACAGTAAGTATTGCTACACCAAGAACAGCACAGTTAGTGGTAATTAAAGGGAGAAAAATACCTAAAGCCTGATAAAGCGGAGGGCTCACTTTTTTAAGCATAATTTCTACCATCTGCACCAAAGAAGCAATTACAAGTATAAAGGTAATTGTTTGCAAAAATTCTAATCCAAAAGGAATCAGAATATAATTTTGCACAAGCCATGTCATAATAGTTGCTAATGTCATAACAAACATAACAGCTCCACTCATACCAACAGAAGTTGATATTTTATTAGAGACGCCCAAGAAAGGACATATCCCCAGAAATTGAGCTAAAATAATATTGTTAACAAAAATGGCCGATATGATAATTATAATATATTCCATAATAATATTTTTTTCGAGTTATTACGATGCTTTATTTAATTTATTCATAAGAGCTATCAAGTATCCCAGCACTATAAAGGCTCCCGGAGCCAACACAAATACCAGCATTCCATCTGCATCTATCAATTGAAATCCGAAAAAAGCACCACTACCAAGAATTTCTCTAACACCACCCAGCAAGGCAAGAGCAAAAGCAAAGCCTAAGCCCATTCCAAATCCATCAATTACAGAAGAGAGGATATTATTTTTTGATGCAAAAGCTTCGGCACGACCTAAAACAATACAGTTAACAACAATTAAAGGGATAAACAACCCCAGTTGTTCAAATAATGAAGGCAAATAAGCCTCCATCACCAACTCTACAATAGTAACAAACGAAGCAATTAAAACAATAAAAGCCGGAATACGCACTTTATCAGGAATAAACGACTTAATAAGAGAGACAGAAAGATTCGACATCACAAGTACAAAAGTAGTTGCCAATCCCATTCCCAATCCGTTTAATGCAGATGTGGTAACCCCCAATGTAGGGCACAACCCCAGCAGCAATACAAATACAGGATTCTCTTTAACAAAACCTTTAGTAAAATTTTTCCATTGATTCATTATTCACGTCCTCCTTCACTTTTATATGTATCATACGCTCTTTGCACAGCATCGCAAAATGCTCTAGAACTAATAGTAGCAGCAGTAATAGCATCAACATCGCCACCATCTTTTGTTACTTTAAGATTATAATCAGCCGGATTTTTTCCGTTAAATTGCACACTAAAATCAGATTTTGAAACATCCATCTTATCACCCAAGCCGGGTGTTTCAGAATGTTTAAGAACAGCAGTATTAAGAATAGTATTATCGGAGCCAAAGCCAACCATAATATCAAAATGACCACTAAATCCTTTATTAGTATATGTTTTTACAGCAGTGCCAACAAATTGATCGTCCTTATAACCTCTATAAAAAGTTAACGAATCAGGACCATCAAGAGGCATTACTTTTACTGTTTCCACTACATCAAAAGCAGGTAAAACAGTTCCAATAGCTTTTTCAAGCTTTTCGCGTTTTGCTTTTGCAATAGGCTCTTTAGTAGCAATATAAACACTACCTAACGCCACCCCTGCAATGGAAGTTACTAAAAATAGAGCGACAACCATATTAACAAAATTCGAATCCGGTTTTTTCTTATTAGACATAATTTCTATTTTTCTTTAAATAATTATTTAGCGTGTCCGAAACGTTTAGGTTTAAACTGACCATTAATCAGCGGTGTAAATGCATTCATAATAAGAATAGCAAAAGAGACACCTTCGGGATACGCTCCAAAAACCCTAATTAATATTGTTAACACCCCCACTCCAACGCCAAATATAATTTGACCTTTAGGAGCCATTGGAGAGGTAACCATATCGGTAGCCATAAAGAATACTCCCAGCAATAATCCACCTGTCAATAAATGAAACACAGGATCTGCATATTGAGTAGGATCTATCAACCAAAGAATTCCGGACATAAAAGCTGCCGATAATAGAAACGAAACAGGAATATGCCAAGTAATTATTTTTTTAACAAGCAGATACAAACCACCAATAATCAAAGCTATTGCTGATATTTCTCCAAGCGATCCACCCACTTGTCCTAATAACAAATTCATATAATCGGGAAGGTCAGAGACACCTTCTTCTTGCAATATTCCAAGAGGTGTTGGACCGGTAATAGCATCCATTAACTTACTATCTAATCCCGAAAAGGAAAAATACTCGCGCGACACAATAGCTTTTGGCCACGTAGTCATTTGAACAGGGAAAGAGATTAACAGAAATACACGTCCGACTAATGCGGGATTAAAAGGATTTTTCCCTAATCCACCAAAAGACATTTTTCCCATTCCCATAGCAATAATAGCTCCAATTACTATTATCCACCAAGGCAAGCTGGAAGGGACGTTAAATGCTAATAAAACACCGGTAACCAACGCAGAGCCATCATTAATAGTAACAGCTCCTTTAATAAGATATTTTTGTATAAGATATTCTGTTAAATAACATGCCATAATAGAGATCAGAAAAACTCTCATTGCTCCTAATCCAAACATGTAAAATGCAACCAGCATAGCAGGAATCATTGCCAACACTACACCATACATTATTTTTGATACCGAATCGCCTCCATGTACGTGCGGAGAACCGGATATTGTAAGTTTATTCATAGCTTTTATTTTCTCCTATTTCTAATTAATTTACCTACGTTAGCCTTACCAATACGGATATAGTCCAGTAATGGTCTTCCTGCCGGACAAGTGTATTGACACGATCCACACTCAATACAATCCATAACAAGCTCTTTTTCCAGTCTTTCAAAAAATTTATTTTCAGAAAGTTGTGCCAACAGTATAGGCTCTAATCCCATAGGACAAACAGAGATACATTTTCCGCAACGGATACAATTCTTTACATCAACACGTTTTGTTTCTTCCTGTTTAAAGAGTAATATTCCCGACGATCCTTTTACAATAGGAGCCTCTAACGATACTAAAGACTTACCCATCATTGGACCACCATTTACTATTTTACCGGTATTATTTGGTGTACCGCCAACAAAATCAATCAATTTTTGTGCAGGAGTACCGATACGCACTAATAAATTAGCTGTTTTTGGTAATGATTTTCCTGTTACAGAAACCACACGATCGATAAGAGGTTTATTTTTTTGCACTGCTTCATAAATAGCCAATGCAGTTCCTACATTATTTACAACACATCCTACTTCGATAGGTAATTTACCAGAAGGCACCTCTCTGTTAACCAGAGCTTTTATCAACTGTTTTTCACCACCTTGCGGATACTGTACTTTTAAAGGATGCACTTCGATACCGGAAAAATCTTTTGCTATTTTCGATAAATTTTCAATAGCATCAGGTTTATTATTCTCAATACCAATTATTGCTTTTTCAACACCAAGGCCTTTCATAAGAATACTAATTCCTATCATAATCTCTTCGCCACGCTCTAGCATAACACGATGGTCGGCAGTAAGATAAGGCTCACACTCTACACCATTTATAATAAGATACTCGGCTTTGTTACCATCAGGAACCATTAATTTTACATGAGAAGGGAAAGTAGCCCCTCCCATTCCAACAATTCCTTTTTCTTTTATCTTATCAATAATTTGTGGCGTATCGAGATCAAACTCTTTTTTTATATCTATGCTGCGGTCAATATCTTCCATCCACTCATCGCCTTCTACATCAATAATAACAGCAGGATGCTTATAACCACTGGCGTCAATAACCCTATCAATTTTCTTTACCTTTCCGGATACAGAAGAATGAACATTAGCAGAAATAAAAGCTTCACCTTTACCTAAAAGCTGCCCCACTTTAACTATATCCCCACGTTTTACAACCGGAGTAGCAGGAGCCCCTAAATTCTGTCCCATTGGGATTAACACAATTTTTGGAATAGGCAGCGTCTCTATTACCTGATCTTTCGATATTTTATTTTCTGGGGGATGAATACCGCCCAGACTAAATGTTTTCAAAATACTCATCGTTATTTTCTTTTACAATGAATTGAATACTAACTACTCTTTTTTCTCTGACTTCTCCTCTGAAGATTTTGAAGTTTTATCATCATCAGATTTAACCTTTTTAGTTAAATCTAAAGGTTTTTCAACTTCTTTAACCGGTTTTGGCTTTCGTGCCGGAAAATTCAGCTCATGAATAGCATTGGTAGGACATACTTCAACACATTTCCTACACAGCTTACACTTATCAGGATCGATATATGCCAAATTATTTTTGATAGTAATAGCATCAAAATTACACACCTTAGCACATTTCCCACAACCGATACAAGCTACGCTACAATTTTTCTTAGCAGGAGCACCTTTTTCTGTATTAACACACGACACAAAAATTCTTCTGTCCTTTTTACCTTTAGGTCGTAGTTCAATAATGTCTCTTGGACACGCTTCAACACAAGCCCCACAGGCAATACATTTGTCGTTAACAACAGGTAATCCTGTATCAGGATCCATAAAAATAGCTTCAAAATCACAAGCCTCTACACAGTCGCCTAATCCTAAACATCCATTAGGACATCCACTCTCTCCCGATGACAAAGAATGAGCGAACTCACAAGTCATTGGTCCATCGTAGTCAACTTTTTTCGGAGCATTGGTCCTATTTCCATTGCAACGAACTACAGCGATTTCCGGTAATTTTTCTTCGGCCACAAGCCCAACAATTCCAGCTACAGTTTTCATTACATCAGCGCCACCAACAGGGCAATTCATCCCCTCTAAAGAATTGTTTTTTACTATTGCCTCTGCAAATGCACGACAACCGGCAAAACCACAACCCCCACAGTTTGCACTGGGTAAAGCCTCCTCTACATCATCGATGCGAGGATCTTCTATAACCTTAAATTTTTGAGCAATGAAAAATAGGATTACAGCTGCTGCCACCCCTATTCCTGCCAAAGAGACTACCGCATAAATAATAATTGCGTCCACGTTATTTTTGGTTTTTAATTAAAATTCTTTTTTTGATTGGTAAATCGAATTAAATGCAAATTTAAGAACATAATATTAAGTTAAAAACTAACAACCACACACCTCGGTACATCTCAAGAAAACCCACAACACTCTATATCAATCACTTATAAAAATCGAGATATTTGTATTATTCGACACTCTCTTTTATCGCACTGATTTCCAGTCGTTTTTATAATTTATTTGGAATATTTCTATATTAGAAAAAAAACCTCTTCATTATATTTCACGGGAAAGGTTTTCTACTTATCACAACCATACTCAGCAAACACTCTCAAATAAACTTTACATAACTCACCCCAATCTAAGCTTGTAAAAGAGTCTGAAAAATAGATTTTCTGCTTATTACCGAAAAAATCAATCACAATATCTAACAAATAAAAGAGGCGGTTTTACCGCCTCTTTTATATTCTTTAAAGCTTATTAACCAATACTTTATATTTTGGATCCTCAATAATATTTACATCAATTATTGCTTCAGCATTTTTTAATAACACCAAACAATCCTTACTTAAATGTTTCAGATGAATTTTCTTATTTACTTTAAGATAACGCTCTGTAATTTTATTTACCGCCTCTATCGCCGACATATCGACAATACGACTTTCAGCAAAGTCAATAATCACCTCATCAGGATCATTCAGCACATCAAATTTCTCATTAAAAACCGAAACAGAACCAAAAAACAGAGGCCCATATATCTCATAATGTTTCACGCCATTTGCATCTATACTCTTTCTTGCCCTAATTCTTTTAGCATTATCCCAGGCAAAAACCAATGCGGCAATAATAACACCTACTATCACAGCCAATGCTAAATTATGAAGCACAGCAGTAACCATAGTAACCAGAACCATTACAAACACATCAGACTTTGGCATTTTAGTAAAATTTCTAAAACTAGCCCATTCAAAAGTTCCTATTGCCACCATAATCATAAGACCTGTTAAAGCGGCCATTGGCAATTTTTCGATCAAATCAGAGCCAAACATAATAAAAACCAACAGCATAACAGAAGCCACAATTCCTGATAATCGCGCCCTTGCCCCCGACGAAATATTAATTAAACTCTGACCAATCATAGCACATCCACCCATTCCCGAAAAGAATCCTGAAATGATATTAGCAGCACCCTGTGCTACAGCCTCTTTGTTTCCTCTACCTCTGGTCTCTGTAATCTCATCAATAATATTCAGAGTTAACAAACTCTCTATCAGGCCCACAGCGGCCATAATTAAAGCATACGGTAAAATAACTGTTAGGGTTTCGAGATTAAATGGGATTTTAGGGATATGAAACGGAGGGAAACCTCCTTGAATAGAGGCAATATCCCCTACTGTTTTTGTATCAATATCAAAAAACACTACTATACCAAACACAACAAGTATTGCTACTAACGAAGCCGGAACAGCCTTTGTTAGCTTTGGCAGTCCCCATATAATCAGCATTGTAGTTAACACTAAAGCCAACAACACATAAAAAGGAATCCCTACAAGCCAAATACCCGAAGCATCTTTAAATTGATCGAGTTGCGAAATAAAAATTATAATAGCTAAGCCGTTAACAAATCCGAATATTACAGGATGCGGCACCAATCGCATAAGCTTGCCCAATCGCAACACTCCGGCTAACATCTGAAAAACCCCAGCAAGAACAACAGTAGCAAAAACATATTCAACACCATGCGTTTTCGCTAACGCTACTATTACAATAGCAACAGCTCCGGTAGCACCGGAGATCATTCCCGGGCGACCACCAAAAACAGAAGTCACCAAGCCCACAACAAACGCCGCATACAATCCCGTTAAAGGCGAAAGGCCTGCTATCAGAGCAAATGCAACCGCTTCCGGTACAAGTGCCAGAGCCACAGTTAAACCCGATAACACCTCCGTTTTATAGTCGATTTTTTGCGACAAATCAAATAAATTAAAATACTTTTTCATGTAATGATATTGATAATTATTTATTGTATTTTCTTAAACATTCATACAACATTATCACAACACATAGCATTAAAGCTTGCTAAAAAACAAGCTTTATTCACACAATAGTGTTACAATACTCTTAAAACAAATTAATTTGGTATTACAGGATTATTCCATTTCAAAAAAGGAATAAACAAACAATTGCGACCCACCAAAACAACTTCCCTATAAGCAAATCGCATGTAGTTTTTTTTAGCGTGCAAAAGTAACAATTATTTCAATCAGAATAACACAAGAAAATAATTCAATATAAACTCTTAAACAACCAGTTTATTATCAACATAATAAGCTCACAAATCTATACTTATCACTTAATTCGAAAAACAAAATTCTTTTTCATTTTATCCTTACTCAAATACAAAGCAACATAATAAGGGATCATTAAACCTACAGAAATTAGAGCTGCTATCCCCTCTTCAATATTCAACATGGTAAAAATAATTAGTGAGGCTAACAAAATAAGAAACGGATAAATATACCCTAGCAATACAGCTTTCATCCCCAGCGACTCTTCCATTTCAAGAGTTACCGACTCACCAACTGTAAGTTCTCTATCAACAGGTTTTTGTACTTCAATACTTTTTTTCTCAATATCAGATGCGCTACATACACCATTCAACTGACACGATGCACACGCTGCCATAGAAACAATATTTACCATAACAGCAGAATCCATAACCTCCTCTACTACTCCGTGGTGAATGACACAATCTTTATTCTTACTCATATATCTTAATATTTGGATGCAAAAATAATTAATACCTAACAAACACCAAAACAATACCAACAAATATTGATTAAATATCATTTTAAGCATTTCAAAAACAGATTCTCACTAATACATAATAACACCACTATTTTAACCAGTCCACAAACAGCGCTTAATTTTTTCCATTAGCGCCTTCTTTTTTATTGGTTTAGAAATATACTCATCACAACCCGCCTCTAATAATTTTTCACAATCTCCTGCGACGGCATAAGCCGTTTGAACAATAACTTACGAGGATAAAAAAAATAGCCTCGTATTCAATCGAATACGAGGCTATACACCAATAGTTATGGCAAAAAAACTATCACAAATTTATGTACTATATGTAACCTACTTTAAGTATTATTGTTTTACAATTTTTTGCATTAACACTCTTTCATCTTTAGTAATAACTTTAACTATATACATTCCCGTTAATAAATCGTTAACTTTAAATATATTAGAATTAGGAGATTCAAAACTCTTAACAACTTCACCGGTAATATTTAAAATACTCACAAGCTCTATTTCAGAAAAATTCACTTCTACATATAATATATCCGATTTCAATGGATTAGGATAGACTACTAATATTTCGTTACTACTATTTTCAGGCTCACATACTCCGGTAGAAAGAGCATACGATTTATCCGATTTAACATTTGAAGCGTCAATAGCCTGAACAGACCAATAAAAATTGCTTGGCATATTTACTATTTTCCATGAATTACCACAAACTTCATATGAAGCGATATCGCACGAATTTTCAGTTGACCCGACACATAAGAAATAGCGCAATCCGTCAGAACAGGTATGATCATCAGTTGCTTTACTCCAATAAAAAGCCACTGAATTATCAGTTTCTTTTTCTGAAAAAAGATTTGTTGGAGCATTTGGTTTTAGATTTTTTGTAGAAATTTGATTTTCGTGTAGAAGAGTAGTATTTGAATAATTACTATTACCGTCCATAGCGAAACCGGAAATAAGAATATCCAAGTCATTATCATTATCATAATCTGCCCATGCCAAGCTGGCGCATCCGCCAAGGTTTCTCAAACCTTCATCAACTTGGATAAAAGAATTATCATCATTTCTATATAAAATTGTCACATCATCATAATTTTCATCTGAACCAGACATAACCAAATCTAAATCGCCATCGTTATCATAATCGCCCCATGCTATTGGAGTTGTTCCACATGAATTATCAAGACCTGTAAGCGTAACATACTCTTCAAAACTACCATTTTCATTAGTATAAATCCTGCAAGCATAATTATCATCAACATCATCACCCATAACTGCAAAATCCAAGTCACCATCACTATCATAATCGCCTAAAGCGATCCATCCTAGATACATTCCTGACAACTCTTGCGTTCTATTAAACACTCCTTCATCATTAAAATAAACATTTAACAAATAGTTATCTTTTTTATCTGTCCCCATCAATACAACATCCAAATCACCATCTAAGTCAAAATCCCCAAATTTAGCGTTACCATTTTGAACACCCTGAAGATAAGTATCAATTTCGGTAAATTCTCCGTTTAAATTTTTATAAATTTTAGTTAATTGTGATCCTTTATGCGGACTAGCAGCACCAGTCACCAACAAATCTAAAAAACCATCATTATTATAGTCTCCAATATCAACAGAGCTATATATCACACCCGGCAACTCTTGCTTTAACACAAATTCATTTTCCCTATTTTCATAGATAGACAAATAATAAGTAGTAATATCGTTGTAGTTTTGTCCGGTAGTAATTAAATCTTGATCGCCATCATTGTCAATATCAACAAATCTTACTGCACCCAGATGTAAACCCAGTATTTCGTTAGTCTCTATTTCGGTAAAAACGCCATTTTTATTATTGTATATCTTAATAGTACTTTTATCAGCAGAATAATCGCCATCAGTATCCAATGCACCAGCTAACACAATATCCAAATCACCATCACCATCATAATCACCCCAGTCAACAGAAGGGTAATAAAAATTTTTTATCGCTGACTCTATTTCTGTAAAGGCAGCTTTATTTTTATCATCACCAAATGCCCACGCATTATTTACACAAGCAAACACGGCAAACAATACAACTAAATAACAATTCATTTTCTTCATTTCATATTATTTTTATTAATTAATTTAAACCACAAAATTATATTATTAACCAAATCATTACAATACCAATATTCTATTATTCTAGCTACAGCAAACTCCTATAACTATGGGATTGGTTATTATATTTTAAACAACATCACCACCTTAAAATTTCGTCCCATCACAGGGATATACGATCCGAAAGGATGATAATCAGAATTAAAAACATTTTTTATTACAAGCCTAAGCTTTGGAGAATATGGTAAGGAGTTAGAATTTACTGCTAATGAAAAATTCAGGTTAGCATGGCGTTTTGAAGAAAGATATCCCCAGGGGCCGCCATCTGTTCCTTCAGGTATTTGGGCTATTCTGTTTTGTTCTTCGGCATATTCGGAAGTAATTTTAATATTATAACCTGTTAACCATTTACGATTAAGCATTCCATAATATTTCAGTTCTCCATTAATTTTTAAGGGCGGTATTCCAAATAGCGGAGTATCATTATCATAAAACAGATCAATACCATAAACATAAGCACCTCCTAATGCCACAAATAATTTATTAGAAGGTTTAAAAACATTTTTAAACCGATACGACATTGAGATTTCACTTCCTATAATTTTTGCATCAGTATTCTTATAAGTAAAATCGATATCATCATGTTCAATATCGGGTGTTTCATTAATAAAATCGTTCATTTTATTATAAAACAGAGCTACATCATATTTTAAATTATTATGAATAGCTTTTCCTCTAAATCCAAGGTCAATATTCCATCCATACTCAGGTTTCAAATCGGGATTTCCAATTTTAGTTCCTTTACAACTAATAATTTCCGTAAAGAGCTCTTCTGCCGAAGGCATTCTGAAAGCTTTACCCACATTAAGCGAGAAGTGCATTTTTTCATACGGAGAAAAAACAAGTCCTACATTACCACTAGTAGCAGTACGTGTTTCCTCGCGTTCATCCAGATCACTTTTCTCTCCTTCGTTTACAGTAGCAACATCGAAGCGAATACCTGTAATAACACACATTTTTTCAGATATAGTCCATTCATCATTAATAAACGCCCCTAAATTTTGTTGTCCGGCATTAATGTGTCCTTGAAGCTGTCCATGAGAATCATCATAATAATCAAAAATTTCAGCAGGATTATCTAAAAGGAAAAAATACCCATCAACACCTGTTGTCACTTTATTATTTTCGAACAGATTAAATATTGTAAACAACTTACCACCGCCATAATTATCATTATAATGCACTAAATCGAGAGAAGAGAGATTCCCTGTAATAGTGCTATACTTATACTTAAAATAATCACGCGTGCCCTTATCGTAATACATATTAAATTTCACAGATTCGATAAAAGAATTGGGAGAGTAGGTATAATTAAAGGCGGTATGCACTCGCTCTTCTTGATTCCTGATTTCTGTAAATCTTTTTGCCTCTCCGTTAAACCCTCTTGGTTTCCCCCAATCGCCAAAGTGATAATTTGCATCAACAATAAACTTATGTTTTTCAGAGATCTTAAAACCTGTATTAATAGAGATATCACGATCTTCAACATCACTATTTTCGGCTCTTTCTCCATTTCCATAAAAATAATCTTCTGTTTTCCGATATTTACCATTTATAGAGATTCCAAAATTTTTCTTCTTATGGCAGAGTTTCACTACCTCAAGAATTTCGTTATTATTACTTCCGTAACCGGATAAAATTTTAGCTGTAGTTTCGTTACGTCCAAAAGGTTCATGATTAATAATATTAATAATACCTGAAATAGCACCGCTACCATAAATAACAGAGCCGGGGCCTTTAATTATCTCAATTTTTTTAGTATCATAGATATTCATATCCTGTCCAAAATATCCTCCGGGAAAAGTACCAATACGGCGATTCCCATTTTTCATGATAAGCAGTCTTTTAGAATTCATTCCTCGTAATAATATAGGCGAATGGTATTCCCACACCTGAGTAAAACCCGGCGTAGAAGCCAATACATCAGTCATATTCGACTGCATATTATCTTCAATTTGTTTATGAGAAATAACTGCTGCCGCTTTAGATAATTTATTAAGCGGCTGC
>JAYEOD010000272.1:0-2766 GCA_034722575.1 Bacteroidota bacterium
TCAATAGCAGTAATTTCGAGCTCTTTTGGAAGGCTGTTTTTTTCAACAATCCACGAATGATATCTTCCAATTTCTATTTCTGTGGGAATATCCTTAAACAAAATATCATTATTTAGTATTGTGGCCACCGAAGCAACACCATGAAGAATATCATCTAATTGTATTATTTTTCCGCCAAATCTTTCTGCAATGGCTTGATGTCCTAAACATATGCCTAGAATACTTTTAGTGTATGCATATTTCTTTAAAAATTCAGCCATCATACCGGCTTGTGCCGGCTGTCCCGGACCGGGAGAGAGAATTATTTTATCAAACGATTCTATAGCATTAAAGTTTATTTTATCATTTTTCATGATGGTGTAATCATCTACCTTGCACTGACGTAATAGCTCAACAAGATTGTAAGTAAACGAATCGTAATTATCAATTATCAGTAGCTTCATGATTTATATCTGTATTATTATCTTTTTAATAAAGATGCAAAGTTACATTTATTTGAAAAAGTTATAAGTTTGCAGAAATATTTCTTGAATGGAGCAGGCAGTAAAGTTAATGAATAGGCTGGGAAAGGAGAAAATTCCTTTTATTTTTATTATTGATTTTGATATGCAGAGACCTATAGTAGTTCCGATTGATGAATTACAAAACTCTGATACTATTTTTTATGATATTAATGGAAAGAAGAATTTTCCGAACTACACCCATCCCGATAAGGAACTTACCTTATCAAAAACACCGGTTAGTTTCGATACATATCAACAGGCTTTTAAAAAAGTTATAAAAAGCGAGAGAGATGGTGATTCGTATTTGCTTAATTTGACTTTTTCTTCAAAAATAGAGTGTAATTACTCTTTGCGAGAAATTTTTAATGCCAGTAAGGCGCAATACAAATTATTTTATAACGACTCTTTTACTGTTTTTTCTCCCGAATCATTTATTCAGATCAGGGAGAAAAAAATCTTTTCATATCCTATGAAAGGAACTATTGACGCTTCTATTGCTAATGCAAAAGAGGTTATACTTTGCGATAAAAAAGAGTTGGCTGAGCATATTACTATTGTCGATTTAATAAGAAATGACTTGAGTATTGTTTCAAAAAATGTGCGGGTTAATAAGTTTCGATATATCGATACTATAAAAACTTCGCATAAAGATTTATTGCAAGTGAGTAGCGAAATTATTGGTGACTTGCCGGACGATTTTAATGAAAAAATTGGAGATCTGCTTCAAGCAATTTTGCCGGCCGGTTCAATAACTGGAGCACCAAAGAAAAAAACTGTCGAGATTATTAAGGGAGCTGAAAAATACGACAGAGGTTTTTATACCGGTGTATTTGGGTATTTTGATGGAACTACTCTCGATAGTGCTGTAATGATTCGGTTTATAGAGAAAACAGAGCAGGGTTTGATTTACAAAAGTGGGGGAGGTATCACTGTTAATAGCGATCTTGAGAAAGAGTATAATGAACTAAACGATAAAATTTATGTGCCTACTATTTGAGTCGATAAAAATATCGCAGAACAAAATTTGTCTTCCCGAGTTTCATGAAAGTAGGATGAACAATAGTAGATTAAGGCTTTTTAACACTAAAGAAAAGATCAATTTTATTGATAAAATAGAAATTCCGGAATATTTAGATTATGAAAAGATATATAAACTCCGGATAACCTATCGAAAAGAGATTGAGTCGGTAATATTTACCGAATATCATAAACGCGCTACAAACTCTTTGCGAATTGTAATATCGAACGATATTGACTACTCTTATAAATACAATAACCGCGATACAATAATAAGGTTGCAATTAGGAAAAGGAGATGCTGACGATATTTTAATAGTAAAGAATAATTTTGTAACAGATACCTCTTATGCAAATATTGTGTTTTATGACGGAACAGGATGGGTTACACCCTCTGCTCCATTGTTGCCGGGAACAAAACGGGCGTATCTGATAAAAAAAGGGTTGCTTACTGAAAAAGAGATTACATTACAGGATATCCACACTTTTGAAAAAGCCTGCTTGATAAATGCCTTTCTTGATATTGAGAAGTGTAATGAGGTAGAGATTTATTCGGTATAAAGCAAAAAAAAAGCTGTCTTAAAAAGACAGCCTTTAAATATTTTATTGTAGAGTGAATCGGATCGGCATTTGAAACTGTACACGAACAGGTTTCCCTCTTTGTTTACCAGCTTGCCATCTAGGCATTGCTTTCACAACTCTTAAAGCCTCTTCATCACATCCTCCGCCAATACCACGAAGTATTCTTACATCAGTAACACTACCGTCTTTTTCAACAACAAAAGTTAAATATACTGTACCTTGAATACCGCTTTCGCGTGCTAATTGCGGGTAATCGATGTTTTTAGCTAAGTACATTCTACGAGCTTTTTCGCCACCGGGAAATTCAGGTTGGTTTTCAACAACGATGAAGATTTTTTCTTCAACAATCTCTTCCTCTTCTATTTGCATCGGAATAAACTCTTCCATTTCGGTTTCGTCGTCAGCCATAACGTCAATAATAATAATGTCTTCAACAACAACATCATCTTCAACAACACGAAGTAAAGTAGTTTGTTTTGGTGGCTCTGGTGGTGGAGGTGGTTTTTCCTGTTTTGTAATAGGAATAATTTCCTCAGCAATATCAGCCACTGCTCTTTGTTCTAAATTAATCTCTTGTTTCTCATAACTTTTCCACTCAAATGCTCCAAGAGTAATGAGTAGAGCTATGATCATTCCAAATTGAACAAAATACGTTCTTTTGGTTT
>JAYEOD010000273.1:0-2762 GCA_034722575.1 Bacteroidota bacterium
TTCATCGTCATATACTGTACCGGTAATGCTGCCATTTTGAGCATTTATATAATATGATAAGAATGTTAATAATAATAAGGCAATCCATCTAATAATAATCATACTACAACAATATTTGTATTGCATTTGTAAATTAATTAAAAACTCGTAGTATTTTCAACTGCGAGTTTTTAATACCTTAATAAATTTAATTATGTTTACTATAACTCTCCCGCTTTGTCTGCAGCTGTCCAGCCAGTGAAAACAGATTTGTCAGCACCTACCGAAGCTGTAGTAACTTCAGTTATTTCACCGTTAGTCATATCAGCAAAGTAATCTGAAGCAACAGGAGCTTCATCAGGAGTATTTGAGTCATCATCTAAATCAACAGGAGTTATGTCGAACTCTAAGCCACTGCAAGTAAAAGATCCATTCGCATTGTAGTCATTTGACATCCCTGTATTATGAGTTATCTTTGTGAAAAGAATGTTGCTAACAATAGCATTGGTATTGTCGTCGTCGTCATATCCTCCTGCACAACTCAACATATAAACAGTTCCATTTTTTATGGTGTGACCTGCGCCGGTGTATGTACCTTCAGGTCCATCTAATTCAAAAGCTTTATCACCAGGGTTGATAACCATAAAGTTATCTAATGTACCTGCCCAAGCCTGGTCTGTATCAATTGCGTCATCACCATTGTTTAATACAAGAGCATTTTTAACACTAACAGTTCCACCAAAGAATTCGATTCCGTCATCCTGATTAGCTACTATTTCTATATTTTCAATAACAGTTCCTGAACCAACACCACCGAGTGTTAAACCGTTAATTTCATTATCTTGTCCAATGTTTGTTCCGCCGTGACGGATAGAAACATACTTAATAACACCAGAGTTATCATCAGCAGTGCTGCCTCCGTAAAGTCCATTTGCATCTGAAGTAGGAATACCTTCAATCTGAGAAGTAATACCATTAGATTTTGGAGAAATAGGAGCTTTACCTAAAACAATTAATCCTCCCCATAATCCATTTAGGTCAGTGTTTAGGTTAGGGCTTTCAATTTCACCAGGTATAATCTCATCGGCAATAGATGTGAAAATAATTGGTGCAGCAGCAGTTCCTTCAGCCATAATTTTTGCACCTTGCGCAATTACTAAAGCAGTAGCATTTGTACCTGAACCGGCTTCCCCTTTTACAATAACACCTGGTTGGATGGTTAAAGTAATTCCGTCAACTACAGCTATACGACTTGCTAGTGTGTATGTTTTTCCGGTTTCCCATGTAGTATTGCTTGTAATATTTTCTGATACTGTGATCTCAGTTGATTCGGGTGTTGGCTCGGATGTTGGCTCAGTATCTGAGTCTTTTTCACACGATGTACTTACCAATGAGATTGCTAGAGCAAAGACAAATAATTTTAATGCTTTCTTTTTCATGATAGTTTTAATTTAATACTGTTTTAATTTTATAATTTATTTTATTCAAACTTTTGTGGCAAAACTATCAATGGGGGATTAAGTAATGATTACTAATATATTAATTATCAATTAAGTGTTTGTTAAGGCTTTAATACCAATTGAACATCGAAATGGCCGATAAATTCTTCATCTTTTCCAGTTTTACCGCACTTCAAATTTGAACCGTAGCTACTGCTATGCTTAAAATTTGAAGATTGTAAAACAGAAAAATATTTTGAATTTATGTCGGCCATTTTGAAATTCAATTGGTATAATTAGATAATTTATATAATCTTAGCATTAGCTTAATATTATTTAAACATTTATAAGATATGTTTGCATCGTAATAATTTTAAAAAATAAAAACAAAATGAAAAAAGTTATAGTATTATTAATTTGTTTATTAAGTGCATCATTGATTTTCGCCAACAATTCTGATGATAACAAAAAAGTTAAAAATGAACCACCTGTTGTAATAACACAAATACAAGGTAGTGTTCTTGATGTAGAAACCGGAAGTGCTTTGGTTGGTGTGAAAATTAAACTGGAAGGTTCAAACGAATCGTATTACACTGATCTTGATGGTAATTTTTTTATCGAAGGTTTAACGCCCGGAAATTACAATATTATAGTTTCGTATGTTTCGTATGAAGAAAATACCTTAAAGGATATAAATGTAAAAAATTCGAGAGTATATCTTAATATTAAACTAGATCAGGATAATGAGTAAAGTATTGATAAATAATTTATTGAAGGGGTGTTTGCTATTTACATTACTTATTCTTTGCACCTCACTAACATCCTTTAGCCAGATTAATAAAAGTGAAGATGGCTTATATTATGAAAAGGATGGAATGAAACTCTATTCGGGAGTATACATTGAGTTTCATGAAAATGGAAATAAAAGAATTGAACTTCAGATAAAAGAAGGTAAAAAGGATGGCGAATCTTTACTTTATTTTGAAAATGGGCAGAAAAAAGAACAACGTTCGTACAAAATAGGGAAAATGGATGGTACCTGGCTGACATGGAACCAGCAAGGGCTTAAAGTGGCAGAGGCTAACTACAAAGTCGGCTATAAGCATGGGAAGTGGAGTATTTGGGACGATAAGGGCATATTAAGATTTTCCATGCAATACGAAGAAGGTAAGAAAATTGGTGTTTGGAAAATGTGGAACGAGGAAGGAAAATTAATTTCTGAAAAAACATTTGAAAATTGATTAAAGTGTGTTTTCCCCAGCACAAAGGAGGCTACCCGAAAAGTATTGGACAGCCTCTTGAATAATTGCAATTCAAATAAAAAATTAAGCAGATAAATTTTAA
>JAYEOD010000274.1:0-2746 GCA_034722575.1 Bacteroidota bacterium
CACAACCTTCCCTTATACTTTAGAATATTCGAAAAGTGCTAAGGTGATAACAGAATCTTCCGTTTTTCGAGCTCCGTATTGGGTAAATATTAATTATCCCGAGTATAACGGCATTGTGTATATCAGCTATTTAAAAGTAGATAATAACCTTATGCAGTTAATGGAGGACTCTAGAAGTTTTGTAATGAAATTAATCCCTAAAGTAAATGCTATCGACGAAAGAGTTATTATAAATCGTCCAAATAATATTTATGGCTTGATATATGAAATTTCCGGCGATAAAGCCGCTTCGCCATATCAGTTTTTTCTTACCGATAGTGTAAATCATTTTGTTAGAGGGGCTCTCTATTTTAATAATGTGCCTAATAACGATTCGCTGAGACCTGTGATATCTTTTATAAAGCAAGATATGGAGCATATGATTAGGACTTTTAGATGGAAGAATTTGTAGAACAATTAGAAAAACCGTCGTTTTACGATGGTTTTTTTTATACTCTGTTTTAATTTCATTTGGAATGAAAAATATATTCTTAACTTTGCGTATGGAAATTTAAAGAGTATAAAAATTTAAAATTGGAGGTATAATGTTTGACGTTGTTAAGATAGGTAATATTCGTTGGTACCATAGCAATGAAGCATCAGAAGAAAATCTGCAATTTTTAATTGACGAATTTCATTTTCACCACCTTGATATAGAAGACTGTCGTACTGTAAATCAACGCTCTAAAATTGATGTTTACGATGATTATTATTTCCTGATATTGCATTTTCCTAATTTAGATAAATCACAGTCGTTTGTGCGTACCCGAGAAGTTAAAATTTTTTGGGGAGAAGATTATATGATTACTATCGGTAAAACGCATTGGACTGTTGATGAAACTTTTGAAAAGGCTAAAAATCAAGAAGAGAATAAAGAGGAATTTCTGATTGGTACTTCGGATGCTTTGCTGTACGAATTATTGGATAGATTAATGAAAGAGTCGCTCACGCTGATAAAGCGTTTAGGAAGTGTAGTAGAGCTTATTAGTCGTCAGATGTTTGAAAAACGTGCCGAAAGAACTATTGAATTAATGTCGGTAACACGAAAAAATCTTATCCTGCTTAATACTATTTTTAAACCTCAGTTGCGTCTGTTTACTCGTTTAGAATCGGGAGAGATAGAAGGCTATGCCGAAAATATGGAAGAGTATTGGGGTAATATCCTCGACTATTACCAAAAGGTATGGGACTTAACAGAAGATTATGATGAGTTGATTGCCGGTTTATCCAGAACGTTTGACTCTTTATTGAGCAATCGCACCAACGAAATTATGAAAATGTTGACATTGATATCTTCAATAATATTACCTCTTACTTTTATTACCGGATTGTATGGTATGAATATAGGATTGCCTTACCAAGGAAGTCCTTATGCTTTTTTGGTGATAGGAGGATTTATGGCGGTTATTGTTGTTTTTATGGTGTTTGTATTTAAAAAGAGACGGTGGATGTAATTATTAAATAATAATTACTCTATTTACCCTTTTTATTTAAAATATTAGTCTGTATTTTTATCGATTCCTTGTGTAACAATTTTAGTAGATCTAATATAAAATCCTCTTCTAAACCTTGCGATGTTCCGTATCTGATTCTATCATGTGTTATTTCTCTCCAACGCTCCAGTTGAAAGATGGTGGTGTTATTTTCATTTTTATACTTGCCAATTTCTTTTACTAAATTTATGCGCTTCGAAATGGAGCAAAGCATCTCGATATCGAGTTTATCGATATCTTTACGTAACTCTTCTAATTTATTTTTGTACTCTTTATTATGGCTTATTGCAGAGCGTATTTTTAGAGAATTTAAAAGTTTTTGTAGTTGTGTGGGTGTTATTTGTTGTTTAGCGTCGGTAAAAGCTTTGTTAGGATTATTGTGCGTTTCAATCATTAATCCTTTCATATTAAGATCAAGAGCCTCTTGCGAAACGGGTTTTATTAACTCTTTACAACCGCTGATATGACTCGGGTCGCATATGATAGGGATTTCCGGATAGTTGTGCTTTAGCTCTAACGGAATTTCCCACATAGGCGTGTTACGATAAGGTGATTTCTCGAAAGAGTGAAAGCCGCGATGTATAACAGCAATTTTATTTATTCCGGCCTTATTTATTCTTTCTATTGCGCCAATCCATAGTTGGATGTCGGGAGTGATAGGGTTTTTTATTAATATAGGGATGTCAACACCTTTCAGCGCCTCTGATAATTCTTGAACAGAAAAAGGATTAACTACAGTTCGTGCACCAATCCATAACATATCAATATCATGTTTTAAAGCCTCTTCGATATGATGTGGTTTAGCTACTTCTGTACAGGTTTTTAGTCGGGTAGTCTTCTTTACCTCTTGCAGCCATTGTAGTCCTTTTGTGCCAACCCCCTCAAAACCGTTTGGTCTGGTGCGTGGTTTCCAAATTCCGGCACGAAATATTTGAACCTGAGGAATTTTAGCTATCTCATGTGCTGTAGAAAGTACTTGGTCTTTTGTCTCGGCACTACACGGACCGGCAATAACTAAAGGAGCTCCTTTGGTGTCAGCCCATTCTGTAAATGGTTTTATCTCTAATTTGTTTTTTATCATTGCGCCGCAAATATACAAAAGAAAAATCTCATCGAAATTATGCGTATTTGATATTACATCGAATTTGTATTTAGCGACTTTTATTGTATTGATATGTAGCGGGTTAAGCAGAAAAACGCTTTGTCTTTTTTTA
>JAYEOD010000275.1:0-2725 GCA_034722575.1 Bacteroidota bacterium
CAAATATAAATCATGACAGAAGAATTAAAAAAATATAAAAAAATATTATGCGATGAGTTATCAAACAGCTTACCGGGAAAAAGCGCGCACGATATTATGTATCCAAAAACACATATAAATTTAATAGCGAATCGTCATACTGAACCTCCTAAAAAAAGCAGTGTAATGATTGTATTATTCCCCTATAATGGTTTTTTAAAAACAGTAGTAATTTTACGTTCAGAATACGATGGAGTACATAGCAAACAAATTAGTTTTCCGGGTGGAAAATATGAAAAAAGCGATACTAATTTAATTAATACCGCCATCAGGGAAACCAAAGAAGAGATCTCTTTACATATAGATAAAGATAATATTATCGGAAAATTAACAGATATATATATTCCTCCGAGCAATTTTATTGTTGCCCCATATGTTGCAATAATCGACTCTCTTCCAAAGTTAAAAAAAGATCCTATCGAAGTAGAAAAAATTATTGAAGTAGATTTAAATGAAATTATCAAGTGTAACTCTATTACGTCACATAAAGTTTATTCGCTTAACTCAGGAGAAATAATCGTTCCGTGTTTTAAAAACAAGAATAATATTATTTGGGGAGCAACGGCTATGATACTATCAGAATTACGGGAAATACTGTTAAAATTAAATTAAGTAATACGTATTTGAAAGACCAAAAGTTCGTAAGATTTTTAATCTTACGAACTTTCATCGTAATAAGTCATAACCATTCTCTACTCTTCAATAATTATTTTGTGCGAAAGATCTACTGTTTTAGAGAGCATATACGACACTCCACAATAGCGATCCTGAGAAAGAGAGACAGCTTTTTCTAATTTTTTCATCGGTAAATCTTTACCTTTAAATCTATAAATCAGTTTAATTTTATCGTAATATTTCGGATGTTCATCAGTGCTGTTTGCTTCTACATCAACCGTAAAACTTTCTACTTCCACTCTCATTTTTCTAAGAATAGAAATAACATCCATTGCAGTACAGCCGCTTAAAGAAGATAATATTAGAGGCTTAGGGCTAGCCCCTAAATTTTTCCCTCCTACTTTTTCTTCGGCATCAATAATTATTTTATGACCACCCAGCTCTGTTTCAAATGCCATTCCCTCTATAAACTTAGTACTGGCTTTCACTATATTTCCCATTACAATTATTTTACATTTAGTTATATCTATATTTAGATGGCAAAAATACTTTTTTTTATCTTATCTAAAAACAAATTTTCCGGGAATAATACCTGCTCGTTCAAAATCGAGAGAAACCCCATGTGAATTATACCTATAAACCATTCCATTTTGCTGATAATCCATTGCATCCGAAACATATACATCGTTATTAACAGGATCTACACCCAAAGCATAAAAAAGATGTCCATCGTTTTCTATAAAAGAATCAGAAGGAATATTATTATCTGTTATCGGCATTCGATATACATTTTGATTCAAAAAATAGAGCATATCTCCGGCACCATTTATCATCAATGAATTTGGAGAGTCATTTATCGGGAAATCAATTTGCTTTATAATAGAATTATCAATAGTATTAATTTGAATTAGAGCAGGTATTTCCGAGTTATCATATCCGCCACTACACAGCACCCACAGATTATTATTTTTATCCAAAACCATGCTATTAGGTTCTTTTACTACTTCGATATAACTATTTAACTGATTTAAATCGGAATTAATAATAGCTATTCTATTATTTTCAGAATTTGGTGACGAGATACTAGACCAGTTAGCAACAAAAACCTTTTTATCAACCTTAAGCATCTGCTCAGAAGAGCACGATATATTAATATATGATGAAATTTCGTTTGTAATAAGATTTATTACAGCTAATGAATCGCTATACAAATCGCTTACATAGGCATACTCCTCGGAAACAGGAAGGAAATATCGCGGTGAACGCAAGCCTGAGATAGAACCATATGAGATTGCCGTATTTAATGAAACAATCTCTATTTTTCCTGAATTATTAATCACAACATATCCAAGAGTGTCAACAATAGTCATTGATTGCGGCACATCACCTAACGGGCGATTATTTGCATTATAAAAGATATCATTCTCCATTTCGGCAAACTCATCATTATAAAATGACAAAGAGCCGGAGCCATGAGTATAAAGTCCTTCATTAACAATAAAGAGTCCATTTTCGTACTTACCACTCGCTTCGGTACTCACTTCCTCACCAAAATGATCTTCACAAGAAGAGAGTGTAATAATAAGAGCTATAAAAAGTAATATTTTCGTATTCATCCGTTTATTTTTAGACAGGATTTACATGATTAACATGATTTCATCCGCTTATTTTTTTTCATCGAATTAAACTAATTAAACTAATTTTTTTGATCCATTGAAACGGATTGTCTTATTCAATCAATTATTAATTATCAATTAACAATCAATCATCCAATCAATCAATCAATCAATCAATCAATCAATCAATCAATCAATCTTAACCTCAGTCTCAGATACCATTATAATCATTGTTGTGTGTATTAAAGATTTAAGTATGGCTCGTTTCATCCGTTTATAATTTGTTTGCCCTGATATCAGGCTTTTAAAAATCCTATTTAACATAATATTTTTCTTTGTTTTTTTCAAAAACATTGTCCCTTTTTCTTGATAAAAAGGGACGGAAAAATCAAGGCTTACATAAAAATATTATTCTTCTCTTTGCAAAGCATAAGTTCGGCCGGGTGATCTTCGAA
>JAYEOD010000276.1:0-2717 GCA_034722575.1 Bacteroidota bacterium
ATTTTTATCAGACCAATCGACACTGAGTAACTCCTTATGATTTTTTATTTTATCTACATCAACATTTTTTGTAAAATAAGGAGTAGAAAAAAAGAATGAAGAGCCTATTCCTTTTTCAGATTCCACCCATATTTTTCCTCCGAGGAGTGTTACAAGTTTTTTTGAAATTGAGAGTCCCAAACCGGTACCTTCAAAATTTCTAGAGAGAGTATTATCATCTTGTCCAAAACGTTCAAAAATAATTTTGTGTTTATCCTTTGGAATTCCCACTCCTGTATCTTTAACATAAAACACAATAAAAGGCAACCCATTAAACTCTTTTTTAAAGCAACCTATTTCAATACTTCCTCTATCAGTAAACTTTAAAGCATTTATCAACAAATTAGAGAACACCTGTTCAATTCTTTTTTTATCTGAAAACAGATAAACGTCATCTTCACATTCAGTAATATTTAGTAACAGCTTAACATTATCGAGACCTCTTTTTTCTTTTTCCTTTTCAAATAAATCCTTCAGATTTGTAAGCATTATACCGACAGAGAAATTCTCTTTAAAAATTTTTATCTTTCCTGATTCAATTTTAGACAAATCAATAATATCATTAATAAGCATCAAAAGGCGCTCACCACTAGAGTGAATATGTTCAGAAAACATATATTTCTCATTTACATCACTATAATTTTTGTCCATTAACAACTCCGAAAAACCAATCACAGAATTTAATGGGCTACGTATTTCGTGAGATATATTAACAAGAAACTCAGATTTTTTTCTGTCTGCTTGTTCAGCCTTTTGTTTTGCTGCAACAAGTTTGAGGCGTTGTTTTTCGAGAGTAACATGAGTATTAATTCTAACAACCAACTCTTTTTCTACAAAAGGTTTAGCCAAATAATCTAAACCACCGGCGGCAAATGCTTTTACAAGGATTTTTTTATCTGTTTGTCCGGTTAAAAAAATCACAGGAATATCTTTTGTGGTCTTTTTTTTCTTTAATTTTTTACAAATTTCAATACCATCTTCTCCATCGGCTAAAACAATATCTAGAATTATTAAAGAGAAGTTATTAGCCATAACTTTTTGGATAATATTAAAGCCGTTTGAATAAGCTGCTACAAGATAATTTTCGTTTTCAAGAATCTCTTTAATAAACAATCTGGTAATATTATCATCTTCAATTAAAAGAATTTTTGTTTTTCGACTATCCATGATATGACATTTTTTTTACTCTATTAACAATATAACCTGCCATTTGTTCTAAAGGCAAAACAATACTAGCAGCTTTCAATTCAATAGCAGCTTTCGGCATTCCAAAAACCACACTACTACTCTCATCCTGGGCTATAGTATAGCCTTCAGCATTTTTTATTTCCAGCAAACCTTTAGCACCATCATCGCCCATTCCTGTTAACAGAACACCAATGGCATTTTTACCAATTTCGAATGCTACAGCTCTAAAAAGCACATCTACAGCAGGTCGATGCCTATTAACCAGAGGACCTTTACGAGCTACAATATATATTTTTTCGCCAAAACTCCTTATATAAACATGTTTGTTGCCCGGAGCAATATAAACACTGTTTCGTTTTAATTCTTCACCATCTTCAGCCTCTTTAACATTTAACCAACAAAGCTGATCGAGTCGTTGGGCGAAAGAGAGAGTAAAACTTTCGGGCATATGTTGCGCAACAATAATTGCAGGCATATCGGTATTAATATCCGATAAAAGTCTCATTAGTGCGGTAGTTCCTCCGGTTGAAGCGCCAATAGCAATAACTTGCTGCGAGGATAAGTCAACTTTTTTTCTTTTTGATTTTGGGATAATAACATCCGCAGAGAGTTTTTCAGGGATTTTATTAATTATAGCTTTATGTTTAGAGAGTCGAATTTTTGAAACAGCTAATATCTTATCCCTAAAAAAAATCTCAAATTCTTCTCTTTTATTTCCAATATCATATGGTTTTTTAATTACGTCGGCAGCACCAATTTGCAAAGCCTCAACAATAAGTTTATCATTATCGTTTATTAAAGTCGAAACAATTAAAACGGGAATAGGATGTTGCGACATAATCTTTTTTAAAAACGTTATACCATCCATTTTAGGCATATTAATATCTAAAGTAATAACATCAGGAATCTGTTTTTTAATAATTTTAACCGCTTCAAAAGGATTATCAGCTACATCGAGAACCTCCATATTAGGGTCTTTCTCAATAATACTAGAAAATATATTTTGAACAGACTTTGAGTCATCAACAATTAGCACCTTTATTTTTTTAGACATATACGAAACTTAAAATAAACAACATCAATGTACAAATAATATTATTATCCGTTTATTTTTTAGACATGATTAACATGTTTTTACCCATTTATAATTTTTTTGATCAAATGAAATAGATCATGTCATATCTCACCCATTCAATCAATCATTCATTCATTCATTCATTCATTCATTCATTCATTCAATCAATCGCCCATCTCAACCTCCTTTGTTCTCCAAAGCGAAAGCGAAGGAGAAAACCTCAACCTTAGTCGTAAATCATCTTTCGGTTTTTTTTATAAATCTATGACGTATTTCACCAGTTTTAGTATTAAAGATTATTTTTCTTCCATCCCCCTTGGAGAATGGGAAGATATACGGGCAAAATATCTGAGTAGAGTAAGAAACTATGCCTCACAAGTGAGGATTGAGTTAGAAGAAGAAGGTAAGATAGTAT
>JAYEOD010000277.1:0-13854 GCA_034722575.1 Bacteroidota bacterium
GTTTCTGCTGTATATAATGAAGGAGAATCTGCTGTTACTGAAATAGAAACTATTGAAATACTGGGTATGTCGGGTATTGATGGTACTGTTACTGATGTTGACTCTGGTGATGGTATAGAGGGTGCTACAATTACTATCTCTGCAAATAGTATAGAGCAGGAATATGTTGTAACTACTGATGTTGATGGTTATTATACTACTGATGTAGCTGTTGTTGACGGTGGTTATACTGTTACAGCTCATGCAGGTGGTTACGTAAATCAGTCTGACGAAAATGTTGTTGTTGTAGCTAATACTTATACAACTGTTGATTTTGTTTTAGGTGAAATTCCAATGCCGGTATCTGATGTTGTTGCTGTTGAAAATAGCGATGCTCAATCTACTGTTATGTGGTCTCTTCCTTCAGAATATCCTGTATATGAGTTGTTTTACGATGATGGTGTAGTTGGTAATGCTACTGCTTGGAATGCCGGTTACGAAGGAAATATGAATGCAATTAAATTTACTCCTTCAGGTTATCCTGCAATAGTAAAAACTGCTAAAGTTCATATTTATGACGGAACATGGCCTGCCGGTAATATTTTAAGTCCTACCGAAATAGTTGTTCTTGATGATGATGGTGGTGACGGAATGCCTGGTACTGAGTTAGGTTCTATTACTTTAACTCCTACTGATTATAATTGGGTAGAAGTTGATTTTTCTGCAATGAATATTTCTATTGCTGATGGTGATTTCTATATCGCTCAACGTCAAATTAGTACTTACCCCGACTGTCCTCCTACGGCTATAGCCGATGGAACTCCTGCTAACAGAAGTTATGCTTATTCCAGTGGTGCTTGGGGAGTTGCTAGTTACGACTGTTTTATGATTAGAGCGGGTATCTCAGGTCCTCGTGGCGACGAAACTCTCAATTACGATGGCACAGCTGTGGTTGTTAAGGAAACCAGAAACGAAGGTGCTGTGGCTATTAAATCTGCTGAAAGATATCCTGGCGTATTTACTGCCGGAATTGGTAATGTAGTAGAAATTACTCCTGCTGCTCCTGCAGATAGAGCACTTACAGGTTATGAAGTGTATCGCTTCGAAAGAGACGATATTGCTGCTCCTGCTAACTGGGATCTGTTGACTACTGTTACTGCAACTGTTACTGAATATATTGATAATGATTGGGGACTTATGGCGCAAGGTGTTTATTATTATGCTGTAAAAGCTATTTATACTATTACTGAGGCTGATGCTGTACTCTCTAACCCATTACCTAAGAATATGTATTCTAATGTTGTGTTTATGATCTCTTTAGATACAGGAGATGACCCAACAGGTACTATGGTAAAACTTGAGAATTTAGATGAACCGGAATATGTATATGAAGCTATTTGCGGTGCTTCAGGTACAGTTAATTTCCCTGAAGTATGGAAAGGTAATTACTTATTAACTGTTGCTTTAGATGGTTATACTCCTCATTTTGATAATATAGCTATTGAAGAGAATTATTTTGTTAAGCCAATAGAGTTGTTAGAAGCACATGCTACACCAATTGATCTTGCAGCTACTGTAGATTGTGAAGATGTTCATTTAACTTGGGCTGAAGGAAATTCCGGCGGTGTTGACTGGACTCAAGACTTTGAAGGTGATTTCCCTCCTGAAGGATGGAATACAACAACAAATGGTGCTGGTTGGATAGGAACTGAAAATGGTTCTAGTACATACTGGGATATTCCTAACCATACAAAATATGCTTGTGCTAATGACGATGGTGCCGGTAGTGGAAATGATGGTTCTAACGACTATCTAATCTCTCCAATTCAAGGATTTGTTGGGTTTACTGCAGGTACTCTTTCTTTTGAATCATTCTATACAGGTGCTTATAGTCAAGCGGCTTATGTAGAATTTTCTACTGATGGTGGTGCTTCATGGGAAGTTATTTATACAGTTGCTGCTTCTGATTCTTGGGAAACTATTACAATTGATCTTGCTGAATATCTTACTAATGAGTATGCTCAGGTATTAATTGGTTTCCACGCTGATGATAATGGCTCTTGGGCTTCGGGATGGGCTATTGATGATGTTTCATTAAGCCTTGGTATTGGTGCTCGTGATATTGATGATAGAGAGTATTTAGGTTATAATGTTTATCGTAATGATGAATTATTAACTGACGAACCAATTGCAGAGACTGAATATTACGATTACGGCGTTAGCGGTGGTTATTACGACTATTATGTTACTGCTGCTTATTCTACAGGTGATTCAGATCCTTCAAATGTGGCTTCTGTTGAGATAGAGGTTATTAATCCTGCTCAAAATCTTACTGCTGAAAAACAATCTTGGAATAATGCATTCTTAGAGTGGGAAGCTCCTGCTGATCAACCAATCTATAGTATCCAATGGGATGATGGTGTGAACTATACTGCTATTGGTACTAATGGCGCATTTGACTTTGATGTTGCTTCTCGTTGGTTACCTGAAGATTTGGGAACTTATGACGGAATGTGGTTAACTGAAGTTAGCTTCTTCCCTAATGAAGCAGATTGTGATTATTATATCCGTGTTTATACCGGTTCTGATGCTACATTGGTAGTTGACCAAGCTGTTGCTAGTCCAACTATTGGTGAGTGGAATACTGTAACTCTTAATACTCCTGTTGCTATTGATGCATCAGAAGAATTCTGGTTTGGTTATCGCGCAGACGCAAACGCTGGTTATCCTGCCGGTTGTGATGCAGGTTCTGCCGTAGCCGGAAAAGGAGATATGATTTATGATGCTGACGAAGGATGGTTAGTTATGTCTGAAGCTTATGGATTAAATTATAACTGGAATCTTGCAGGTACTGTTGTTGCCGGTGCCGGTCAAATGGCTACTCTTGGCGAACTTCCTGCTGTTGAAAGAGCTTCTTCTTCTAAAGGTACACTATCTACTAGTGGTGTTATTAATAATAACTCCGATAGATTAGTTACTGATAGAGAAATTATTGGTTATAATGTGTTGCGTGATGGAGCACAGGTTAATGAGTATTTAGTTGATAGATTATGGTATATCGATTATGACCTGCCGATAGAAGCCGGTGTTGGGGTTGTTTTCAATTATACTGTTGTAGCTGAGTACGCAAGCGGATGTCCTGCTCCTGAATCTAATATTGCAACATTATCTTATGGTACTGATGCCGGAGCAAATGAGGAGGGACTAATTAATGTTTATCCTAATCCTGCTACATCTAACGTAAATGTTGTTCTTACAGATAATATTGAGTCACTTAGAGTGATGAATTATCTTGGTCAGATTGTTTATAATCAGTCTATCACTTCCGAAAATGTTGTGAATATTAAAACTGAGAGTCTTGTAGCCGGTGCTTACTTGATTCAATTAACAACAGATGAAGGTAATATTATTAATAAGCGATTTATTATTGTTAAATAATATTGGTTATTTATTGAATTTGAAAAAGGGCTGCCTCATAGAGGTGGCTCTTTTTTTGTTGAATTTAAAAATTTTCACTAGAAAATTTTGTAGATAATAGTAGATGTGAAAATATAATGATTTGGTGATTTAGGGATTTGATATTTATTACTTTTCGCGAAATAAATCCATATATTTGCCAGCTAAATAGAATAATATGTTTTCAATTTCGAATCTATCAATACATTATACCGGCGATTATATTTTTAAAAAAGTCTCTTTCCTGATAAACGATCGCGATCGTATTGGGTTAGTAGGAAAAAATGGCGCCGGAAAATCTACTCTTCTTAAAATACTTGCCGGAGAATTAGAACAGGAGTCCGGTGATATAGCCTCTCCGGATGGGAATACTGTTGGTTATTTGCCGCAGGAGTTAGAGCTGAATAGTGATACAACTGTTTTTAAAGAGACTTTAAAAGCTTTTGACGAACTGAAACAACTTGAAATACAGATTCAAAAAATTACTGATGAAATTGCTGAACGTACTGATTATGAATCGGAGAGTTATTTGAAGTTAATTGAACGCCTTAATGATAGTAATGATCAGTTTCAATTTCGTGGCGGACATAGTATAGAGGGCGATACAGAGAAAGTTTTGATTGGTTTAGGATTTTTGCCTTCTGATTTTACGCGGATGGTAAAGGAGTTTTCGGGAGGATGGCAAATGCGTATTGTTTTAGCAAAAATTCTATTGCAAAAACCTAATTTACTACTGCTCGATGAGCCTACTAACCATCTCGATATTATCTCTATTCAGTGGTTAGAACAGTATTTGAAATTTTATTCGGGAGCTGTTATGATGGTCTCTCACGATAAGGCCTTTTTAGATAATGTTACTAACAGAACTATAGAAATATCATTAGGTAAAATATACGATTTTAATACCTCTTATTCGGAATATGTGCAGCGTCGTAAGGATATTCGGCTTAGCCAGATTGCAGCATACGAAAATCAACAGAAAGAGATTGAGGAGATAGAGAGATTTATTACTCGTTTCAGATATCAGGCTACTAAGGCTACTCAGGTGCAAAGTCGTGTTAAGAAACTTGAGAAAATGGATCGTATTCAAATTGACGACAGTGATAATTCATCAATACATTTTAGATTTCCTCCTGCTCCGCGCTCCGGAAAAATAGTTTACGAAGCTAAATCAATTACTAAGCGATTTGGTGATAAATTGATTTTGGATAGTCTGGATTTTGTAGTGGAAAGAGGCGATTTTGTGGCTTTTGTTGGGAAAAATGGCGAGGGAAAAACTACTCTGAGTAAGGTGATTCTTGAACAGTTTGAGTATGAAGGTGAAGGTATTTTGGGGCATAATGTTAAAATTGGTTATTATGCTCAAAATCAGGCCGAATTCCTCGATGGGACAAAAACTGTATTTGAGACAATCGACGATGTTGCTACCGGCGAAATGCGAACAAAAGTAAAGGGTCTTTTAGGTAGTTTTCTTTTCAGAGCTGATGATTTAGATAAAAAAGTATGTGTCCTTTCCGGAGGAGAAAAAGCTCGTCTCGCATTAGCGAAATTATTATTAGATCCTGTTAATTTGTTGATACTCGATGAGCCTACTAATCATCTTGATATGCTTTCAAAGGATATTTTGAAAGAGGCCTTGTTGCAATTTGGTGGTACTTTAATTGTGGTTTCTCACGATCGTGATTTTTTAGATGGTTTGACTAATAGGATATTGGAAGTAAAAAACCATAAATTAAAAACTTTTTATGGCGGGATTTATGAGTTTCTCGAAAAAAATAGAATCGAGAGTCTCGACGATTTAACATTGCGCCAAAAATCCGGCTCACCAAAAAAAGAGAAAAAGAATTCTACTAATAAGCAGGCTTATATAGATAATAAACAGGTAGAGAAAGAGCGTAGAAAAATTAGAAAAAAAATAGAATCCTGTGAAAATCAAATTGAGAAATTTGAAGAAGAGATAGAGCAAATGGATGTAATGCTTGCCAATCCTGATAAAAACGCAGCAAGAATAAATTCCGGTGACTTTTATAAAGAGTATGACGATAAAAAATTGCAACTCGAAAAAACTATGGAAGAGTGGGAGAGTCATCAATTAGAGCTTGATGAGATAGTAGAGTGATATAAAAAAATCCGACAAATAATTTGTCGGATTTTTTTATATGATAGTTACCGTTTTGCTGTTTAATGGCTTAGTAAAGCGTTGATTTGTGAATTTGAGGCAAACTATTTCTCTCTACTAAGAAGCTCTTCGGCAAGGTTTAAAAGTACTTGCTTTTTTTCTGAAGATACATTAATGGTTGCCAGTGCATCTATAGCTTTTTTCTGATATTCTAGCATCTTATCTTTTGTGTGTTTTTCTATATCTAAAGACTTGTAAATAGTTTTTACTTCCTTTATTTTGTGTTCGTTATCGAAAGTGTTTTCTGAATTAAATAATTCTGATAATCTCTCTTTTGTAGCTGCTGAAGCTAGTTCAAAAGCTTTAATAAGAAGGTAAGTCTTTTTGTTTGTAACTATGTCGTTACCGGTTTTTTTACCAAACGTTTTTTCATCAGCAAAAACATCCAATAAATCATCTTTAAGCTGAAAAGCCATTCCTATATATTCTCCAAATTTATAGATGTTTGTTTTATCTTGTTCAGACGCTTCGCCAATAATAGCTCCTGCTTTAAGACTGGCGGCTAATAAAACAGCGGTTTTCAAACGTATCATTTCCAGATATTCCGATTCTGAAACATTTTTTTGCGTCTCAAAATCCAAATCAAACTGTTGTCCTTCGCAAACTTCTATTGCTACCTGTGTTAAAACTTGTACCACATCCGGAAGATGTTTGCGGCTTACTTTCCCTATATATTCGTATGCTTTGGCAAAAACAGTGTCTCCCGATAGTATTGCTGTATTACTGTCCCATTTTTTATAAACAGTAGGCTGTCCACGACGAATTGGAGCTTTATCCATTATGTCATCGTGAATTAATGTGAAATTATGAAATAATTCCAGTCCGATAGCTGCTTTTATAGCTTCATCCATATCGCCACCAAACATATCGCTTGCCGCTAAACACAATATTGGGCGCAATCGCTTGCCTCCTAGCTTTACTGTATACTCTATTGGTTCGTATAGCCTTCCCGGATTTCCCAAAAAAGCTTCGTTATTCAAAATAGAATCGAAATAATCTAATAATGATTTGTAATCACGCATCTGCTTTATCAGAGTTTTATTTTTAATAATTGTTCTAGATATACGCCATAACCGCTTTTTTTAAGGGGTTGGGCGATTTTTTTTAGCTGCTCTGCATCAATAAATCCTTTTCTATAGGCTATCTCTTCAATGCAACCAATTTTTTGTCCTTGTCGTTTCTCAATAATAGAAACATATTGTCCGGCCTCCATTAATGATTCAAAAGTGCCTGTGTCGAGCCATGCCGTGCCACGTCCTAAAATACCAACTTCTAAATTACCCTCTTCAAGATATTTTTTGTTTATATCAGTAATTTCATATTCTCCGCGAGCACTTGGCTCTATAGTCTTTGCAATCTTAACCACGTCGTTATTGTAGAAATATAATCCCGGAACAGCGTAGTTTGATTTAGGATGCTCTGGTTTCTCTTCTATTGAAATGGCCTTGTTGTTTTTATCAAATTTTACCACTCCATATCGTTCAGGATCTGATACGTGGTATGCAAATACTGTACCGCCTGTAGGATCGTTATTTGATATTAATGACTCTTGAAGCCCGCTACCATAAAAAATATTGTCGCCTAATATTAAAGCAACTTTGTCGTCGCCAATAAATTCTTCACCAATAACAAAGGCTTGTGCTAAGCCATTTGGAACTTCCTGTACTGCATACTGGAAGTTGCATCCTAGTCGTGTACCGTCACCAAGTAATTTTTCAAAATTAGGAAGATCTTGCGGTGTTGATATTATTAAAATATCTTTTATTCCTGCCATCATTAATATCGATAAAGGATAGTATATCATCGGTTTATCATATATAGGCATGAGCTGTTTGCTAACTGCAAGAGTGAGAGGATGAAGACGAGTGCCGGATCCTCCGGCAAGAATAATTCCTTTCATAGTAGTAGATTTATTGTGTTTTTTTATGCTAAATTAGTAAAATCATAACCGTAATTACAATAATAACTGTTTTTAACTTTCAACTTCTATCTTTTCAACTTCTGTTTTTTTATTTTTAACTTCCGGATTTTCATCCTCTTTTTCTTCCAATAGCTCAAACATTGGGCGTTTAAACGCTTTTGTAGTAATACTCTTATCTAATGAAAGTATTAATGATGGAAGAACAAAAATGTTTGACAAAACAGCTATTAATAGTGTGAATGAAACTAAATATCCCATTGCTTGTGTGCCGCCAAACGATGATAATGAGAATATTGCGAAACCAAAAAATAGTATTATCGATGAATATACCATGCTAAATGCTGTTTCGCGGAGTGCGTTTATTACCGAAAGTTTAATATTCCACGAATTATGTTTTAACTCTGCTCTGTATCGCGATAGAAAATGAATAGCATTATCTACAGAAATACCTAATGCAATACTAAAGATTAATATTGTTGATGGCTTTATTGATATTGCCAGATATCCCATTAAGGCGGCTGTTAATATTTGTGGTAATATGTTAGGTAATAACGATACTGCTACCATTTTTCCGGAGGTAAAGAGTATGGCCATTAAACCGCTAATTATTATTAATGCAATTAAAAGACTTTGAATTAGGTTTTTAACCATATAAGCAGTGCCCTTTAAATATACAACAGTTGTTCCGGTAAAAGAGACATCATATTTTTCAGGAGGAAAAATTTTATCTGCTTTAGGGCGTAAATCTTCTTTTATTCTTTTTATCTCATTTGTTCCTATGTTAGCCATTTGTACACTAATACGCGTCTCTTGCAATGTGCTGTCGATAAACGAATTAAGAATGGTTTTATTGTTGTTTTTAGAATCTGATTTTGGTAAATATGATAAAATGAAGTTTTTCTCCTGAAAATTCGGAAGAGTATAATATTTTACTTTTCCATTGTAGAAAGCCTGTTTACTTGCTTTTGCCACTTCTGCAATAGATAATGGTTTCGAAAATTCAGGATATGTAGCTAAAGTATCTTGAAAACGATCGATTTTTCGTAGTGTTGACAGGCTCATTGCACCTTTTGGTTTTTTTGTGTCGATAGATATTTCAAAAGGCAGAATTCCATTTACCTGATCTTGTAAAAAAATCATGTCTTTATATAGTTTATCGCTTTGTGAGATGTCGTCAACTAAACGTCCTGTGGTTTTTAGTTGTAAAATCCCTATAATTCCTACAACAAAAAAGAATGCTGTTACAGAATATATTAATACTCTTTTTTTAATAACATAAAATACAACTATATCAACAATACGTTGAGTATGTTTATTTTCAAGATGTTTTACATGTTTTGCCTTAGGTGGATCTAGGTAACTGAAGAAAATAGGAATTAAAAATAGCGATAATACAAATACTGCGATAATGTTGATGGAGGCTACAACACCAAATTCCACTAACATCTGATTTCGGGTCACAATAAATGCGGCAAAACCTACTGCTGTAGTTAAGTTGGTTAAAAAGATAGCGTTACCAACTTTCTGAACTATCCGCGAAAGCGATTTAACCTTATTTCCATGCGCTTTAAACTCTTGATGATATTTATTTAATAAGAAAATACAGTTCTCTACACCAATAATAATAAGTAGCGGAGGTAATATCCCCGTAAGGATAGTGATTTTATATCCCAAAAGAGACATTGTACCCATTATCCAAATAACACTGATAAGCACTATAAGCATTGGGAAAATTACTGCCTTAAACGAACGGAAAAAGAGATATAGCGCAATGGAAGAGATTAGCATTGCCAGTAAAACAAATATACCTAATTCATTCTTTATCTTTTTTGATAGTACTGTTCTAATATACGGTAAACCGGATGAGTGAAGCTCGATATTGTTTTTTTGCTCAAACAGAGATACTTTTTGTTCTATCTCTTCTATTAAGGCTACGCGACCAATATTATTCAGAACAGATTTGTCTAAAGTAATCATCATTAACGAAGAGTTTTTCTCTTTATTAAACAGCATATGATCGAAAAGTGGTTGAGCAAATATTATGCTTTTTAGACTGTCGAGCTCTTTTTGTGTTTTAGGTTTCTTTTTAGAAATAAGATTGAAATCGAATTTTTTGACGCTATCATTTTTCTGCAGCTGATACATTCTGGCAGTGGAAAGAACCTCTTTTATTCCCGAAATATTTAATACATCATAAGTAAGGTCGTGCCATTTGTTAAACGTACTCAATTCATATAAATTATCAGATTGAATACCAATAAACATCACATCGCCATCGCTGCCAAATGTTTTTTTAAACTCTTTGTAAGTAATTAGTGTAGAGTCGGTTTGTGGTAACATTTGAGCCAGCTCGTATGATAATTTTACGGTGAACGCCTCATATGCCATAAAAATTGTAATAAGCGTTATAGCAATGATGTTTAAAAGCCGCTGACGTAATATAAATCTAATAATATATTTCCACATAGTTTTTTAATTGTGATGCGAAATTAGGTTATTATTATGTATTTTAAAAAGGTGTTGTGATGATAAAAGTAAGTATTGTGAAAAAAATAATAGAAAATTCAATAGTTTTTATTACTTTTGGATTTGATTAATCAAATAAGATCAACTCTTTGTTGTTGTTATGAAAAAAAATACTTTTTATATTTCGTTGCTAGGCGTGATAGTAGCAGTTTTACTGGCGTTTTATCTGTGGCCTGAGGCAAACACAGATAATAGTATAACGGCAAAAGTTCGTTATGGAGAATTTAAAATAGAAATTGCCACCACGGGTAATCTTAAAGCAAAAGATTCGGAAGATATTTTTGGCCCATCCGGTTTGCGTGAGTTTCGTATTTGGGAAGTGAAGATTAACGATATGGTACCCGATGGTACTGTTGTTGATTCCGGTGCGTGGGTTGCTGAACTCGATAGATCGAGTTTAATTAACAAGCGAAAAGATCTGGAAACAGAATTGGAGAAATTAGAGTCGCAATTTGTAAAAACACGCTTAGATACTTCTATGACGATGGGAGCTGCTCGCGAAGAGTTAATAAATTTGCAATATAATGCCGAAGAGCAAGAAATTCGTTTAGAACAATCAAAGTATGAGCCGCCTGCTACTATCCGACAAATTAAAATTGATTTCGAGAAAGCTAATAGACAGTTGCTACATGCAAGAAAAAATTATAAACTAAAACTCGAAAAAGCTCAAGCGGAGATGAGTGATGTACTTGTGTCAAAAAATCAACAGGAACGAAAATATGAAAATGTTCTTAAGATATTAGAGTCGTTTACTATTAAAGCTCCAAAATCGGGAATGGTTGTTTATAAACGTAGTTGGAACGATGAAAAACAGGGCATTGGTTCTGTGGTGCGTTCGTGGGATAATGTAGTGGCAGAGTTACCTGATTTATCGAAAATGATTTCTAAAACTTATGTTAATGAAATTGATATCAGTAAAGTAAAAAAAGGACAGAAGGTGGAAATTGGTATTGATGCTTTTCCTGAGAAAATCTATTCTGGGATTGTTTCTGATGTGGCAAATATTGGTCAGCAAATGAAAAATAGTAATGCTAAAGTATTTGAGGTGATTGTTGAGTTAAATGAAAAAGATTCTATCCTGCGTCCGGCAATGACTACTAAAAATACTATTGTTACTAATGTTTTGCACGATGTGTTATATATCCCGTTAGAAGCGTTGAATAATAACGATTCGTTATCGTTTGTGGTTACTAAAAAGAGATTACGTAAAGAGGTTAAGCTTGGTAAAAGCAACGAACATTCTATTGTTATTTTAAAGGGGCTTAAAAAAGATGAAGAGGTGTTTCTTATTGCTCCTCAGGAATTTGAAAAGTATAAGTTTGTCAATCTGGAAAATAATTAATTGTGGAAAGGTATATTTATCTGCTTAACATAGCCCTCGAAGCGGTTTTTATAAATCGTACACGATCTGTTTTAACGGCTTTAGGTATTGTTTTTGGTGTTGCAGCTGTAATAGCAATGTTGGCAATTGGTAGCGGGGCTAAAAAAGAGATTTTAGAGCAAATGAAACAGGTTGGGGTTAATAATATTGTAATTACTCCTGTTTCGGACGAGGAGGCTGATGATAATGGCGGCGGTGAAATGATGATGAGTAAGAGTTACTCTCCCGGGTTGAGTCTTGCTGATGTAAAAAATATTGCCGAGGTAATCCCTAATATCGAAAATATTAGTCCGGAAGTAATTTATGATACATATATTATTAGAAATGGAGAACGTGCTAAAGGAAAAGTAACAGGGGTCACATCTTCTTTTTTTGAGGTTTTTAATCATGAATTAGAGAGAGGTGGTTTTTTTAATGAATTACAGCATCAGAATGGGGTGCCCGTATGTATTATTGGTTCCGGAATGAAAGCAAAGCTGTTTAAAGGAGAAAAACCTATCGGAAAAAAAATAAAATGTGGAAATGTATGGCTGAAAGTAGTAGGTGTTTTAAAATTACACTCTCTTTCTAAAAAGGCTTCGGAGAGTTTCTCAATATCCGGTGTTGATGAAAATGTATTTGTTCCTTTGCAAACTGTTTTTTCGCGTTTTGTGGATAGATCTGTAATAACTAAAAATATGCTTGGCGATGGAGGTGGTATGGTTGTTATGGGGAATAGTGCTATGATAACATCTTCGGGAGAATCCGGTATTGCAAATAATCAGCTCGATAAAATTGTTGTGCAGGTAAAGTCGAGCGAGCAATTATATGCCACTAAGAAATTATTGAATAAGATGTTAAAAAGGCGTCATAATGATAAAGCCGATTATAAAATTACTGTCCCCGAACTCCTTTTAAAGCAAGAGCAGCGTACTAAAAGTGTTTTTAATATAGTGCTGGGTGCTATTGCTAGTATATCTTTGTTGGTTGGTGGTATTGGCATTATGAATATTATGCTGGCATCGGTAATGGAGCGTATTAAAGAAATAGGAATACGCTTGGCTATAGGAGCGCGTCGTAGTGATGTGATAATTCAATTTCTTACGGAAGCAACAATAATTAGTGTTATTGGTGGTTTGTTGGGAATTGTGTTGGGCGTGTTGATAGCAAAAGGTATTGAGCTATTTGCGGATATTACAACAATTGTGTCGCTTGTTTCTATAATTATCTCCTTTTTTGTTTCGGCAACAGTAGGGATAGTATTTGGTATTATGCCGGCACGAAAAGCTGCACGACAAGATCCGGTTGAGTCGTTGAGGTATCAATAGAGCCTGTTATAAAGTAACGGTGTGATTCAACTTTGTGATAAAAAAGAAATTAAAGAGTTTTTATTCAGTTTTTTTGAAAAAGTTACGCCGTAACTAATTCTGAAAAATTGAACGAATTAAGGATATTTGAATTAACATTATAGTCATGAAACTGAAATATATATATGTCGTTTTAATGATGTTTCCTGTATCGCTGGTAGGGCAGGAGAGTAATAATAATCTTACTTTACAGGATGTTGTTGAAATAGCTAAAAAGCAGTCTCCAGATGCTTTGTTGGCGCAACATAGCTTTCGGAGTAGTTATTGGGAGTACAGGACTTTTGTAGCTACCTATCGCCCTAAAATGAATTTGAGTTTAACTACTCCTAATCTTAGTAAATCTATTTCTAGTATTCAGCAAGACGATGGTTCTTTCTCTTTTCGTTCTTCGCATTATACAAAATGGTCAGGAGGTGTTTCCTTGTCGCAAAAAATTGGACCTACAGGTGGTGAGGTATTTATAAATTCTAATCTGCAAAGGATGGATTTGTATAGCGATTCTACCATTACTTCATTTATGACTACTCCTATAAATATTGGATTCTCTCAGCCATTATTCGATTTTAATCGATATAAATGGGATAAAAAAATAGAGCCCTTAAAGTATAAAGAGGCAAAGCAAGAGTATCTCGAAAAAATGGAACAGGTCTCTATTACTGCAATAGACTATTTTTTCAATCTACTTCAAGCTCAAATTAAATATGATATAGATAAAATTAATCTTGCTAATAACGATACTCTATTTAAAATTACTCAAGGACGATATAATATTGGCACGATAGCCGAAAACGAGCTGTTACAAATGGAGCTTAGATATCTGAATTCGCAATCCGATTTACGTGAATCGGAACTGAATCTTGAGAATAGAGAGTTTTATCTGAAATCGTTTTTGCGAATACCCGAAGATACAGATATCAATTTGATCCCTCCTGTAAAAGTGCCTGATATGGAGATAGATGTTGTGAAGGCTAAAAGTGAAGCAGAGAGTAATAGATCTGATGTTATGTCGTTCGAAAGAAAATTACTTGAAGCCCGACGCTCTGTAAATAGAGCGAAAAAAGAGGGA
>JAYEOD010000278.1:0-2709 GCA_034722575.1 Bacteroidota bacterium
AACTTGTTCGAAGATCACCCGGTCGAACTTATGCTTTGCAAAGAGAAGAATAATATTTTTATGTAAGCCTTGATTTTTCCGTCCCTTTTTATCAAGAAAAAGGGACAATGTTTTTGAAAAAAACAAAAAAAATATTATGTTAAATAGAAATTTTAATGCACTGGTATCAGGGCAACCAAATTATAACCGGATGAAAAAATTTATAATAGTATTAGTTTTAATAGTAACATCAGTATTTTTAGGTGATTTATTAGCACAACAGCAGGGCGATAAAATCTCTTCTGAAGTAGCTAAATTGGTGAGTGCAAATAATACAGCACAACTATCATCGTATTTTCACGATCCTGTTGACTTAAATATTAATGGGAAAAAAGGGGTTTTTAGTAAGCAGCAATCTATTGTGATGATAAAAGATTTCTTTGCCAAATATCCTGTAAAGTCGTTTAAAATAAATCATTCCGGCTCGTCGCAAAAGGGAATGATTTATTCTATAGGTACTTATAAAAGTAAAAGCGAGAATTTTAGAACTTACTTTTTGTTTAAAAAAGAGGGAAAAAAATATAAAATATATCAATTTCATTTTGAAAAAGAATAGTGATGCAGAAAGACTATAATAAGATTGTTGATAGCGTTATTGATCAGGCTTTAATAGAAGATTTGGGAGATGGTGATCATACCTCTTTATCGACAATACCTGCAAATACAAAGGGTGAAGCACAGTTGGTGGCTAAGGAGAGTGGTGTGATAGCAGGAATACAAATTGCTGAAAAAGTTTTTAAAAGAGTAGATTCGGAAATAGAATTTGAAGCAATAAAAAAAGATGGTGATAAGATAGAGGTTGGCGATGTGATTTTTAATGTAAAAGGAAAGGCTATCTCTTTGTTGTCGGCAGAGCGTTTAGCGTTGAATTTTATTCAAAGAATGAGTGGTGTTGCTACGCAAACAAATGATATTGTGCGTAAAATCAGCCATACTAAAACAAAAGTATTAGATACTCGTAAAACAACTCCTAATCTGAGGGTCTTTGAAAAACAGGCTGTTAAAGCCGGAGGTGGTGTGAATCATCGCTTTGGTTTGTTCGATATGGTGATGATAAAAGATAACCATATCGATTTTGCCGGTGGTGTTGTGTCTGCAATAAAATCATGTCAGAAATATCTTAAAGAGAAGAAAAAAGAGCTTGAGGTGGAGATTGAAGTGCGTGACTTTAAAGAACTTAATGAGGTGCTTGCTTATGGCGATGTAAATAGAATTATGCTGGATAATTTTTCGCCGGAAAATATTAAAAAGGCTTTAGTATTAATTGATGGAAAGTATAAAACAGAGGCGTCAGGAGGAATTACTCTGGATACTATAGTGGAATATGCCGAAACCGGTGTAGATTTTATTTCTGTAGGTGCTCTGACGCATCATATTAAGAGTCTGGATTTAAGCTTGAAGGCTATTATTTAGGTTTGTTTATATGTCAAGTGCTTGGTTTAGGCTGTGTAGTAAGTTTTCAACTTTATAATTGTGTTTATGTTTGAAAAATACAAACAGAAAGTAATACGATTTTTTAGAATTGAGAAAATTATAATGTTTCTTAGAGGGTTGATATTGCCGGGTTTCGACCATGTGCCTCTTTACGATGTTATAGGATTCTTTTTTCGTGGTATAGTGCATGGCGCAATTACTACCCGAGCAGCCTCTTTGTCGTTTAGTTTCTTTCTGGCTTTTTTCCCTTCAATACTATTTTTCTTTACTCTAATACCATATATCCCGGTTGAAGGGTTTCAGCAAATTTTGATGGATACTATAGAAAATTTGTTGCCCCCAAATACTTTTTTAGAGGTGCAAACCATTATAGAGGATATTGTAATTAGAAAAAGTGGCGGGTGGATGTCGTTGAGTTTTATTATGGCATTGGTTTTTGCTACTAATGGTAGTAGTGCTATTATTGATGTATTTAATCAAACATACCATAGCATTCAAACACGATCGTATTTGAAACAGCGTGTTGTGGCTATGTTTCTTGTTGGTATAATGTCGCTGTTAGTAATTACTTCGGTGGCATTAATTAGCATTGGCTCTAATATATTTCATTTTCTTTTTGAACATGGTTATATAAAAGATCAGTTTACTGTTTATTTAATGATTTTTATGAAATGGATAGTGAGCTTGTTACTGGTGTTTTTCTCTTTCTCATTTGTGTATTTTCTTGCTCCTGCAAAAAGAAGACATTTTCATTTCTTTTCGGCAGGTTCTACGTTGGCAACTATATTGTTTGTTTTAAGTACGTTAGGGTTTAATTATTATGTTAGTAATTTTTCGCAATATAATGCACTTTATGGCTCAATTGGTACTCTAATAGTACTTCTGTTATGGATCTATTTCAACTCTATAATTTTATTAATAGGGTTCGAGTTAAATGCCAGTATCTATAATGCCCGTGAAGCTGTAAAGCCCCCAAAAATATATCAAAAGAGTTCTTAATAGGTTACCACGATGTAATTTTTTACTTTTGTATTGTAATAATACTACTATTTATGAACATTGGAATGGTTGTAGATAACGAGCTTAATAATGATGCTCGTGTTTTAAATGAAGCAAAAACACTTGTGGCTAATGGCTTTAATGTGTATGTTTTGTGTTTTAATTTTGGCGATCTCCCTTTGCGGGAAGAGAAAGATGGAGTCAAAGTTATTAGGGTAAGCAAATCTATAAAGTGGA
>JAYEOD010000279.1:0-2699 GCA_034722575.1 Bacteroidota bacterium
GAGTTCTGCTTTTTTGTTGCAGAGCTGCGAGGAATTAGCAGGAGATATTTCAGAAGTTAAAGTAAAAATGCCTCTAGAGCGTATCACATTTGATGTGGATTCTGCTGTTATGGCGCAAAAATCTGATGAGATTGTTTTTGCACAATACACTATGGATATTAATTCAGACAGTATTATGAATTCTCACGGTGTTGATTATCTTAACCAAGCTGCATTTACTGAATTGGTGTTGGGAATTGTTCAACCTCAGGATATGGATATGTCCTTTTTAGAGGCAGCAAAAATTACAGTTTCATCTACCGATAGTTTTGAAGAGGAATTTATTGCGGCTAGTGTTGCAACTATCGATCCGTCGAAAAATAGTGTAGAACTTGTTATTACAGATTTTTCTGTAACAGAACAGATCCGACAAGGTGTGTTTTATGTTCGTATCTACGGCAAACCTAATCAAACTCTGCCTGTAAGAACAGTTACTTTGTTTGTTGAAGGAAAGCTTCAATTGGTACTGGACTCACTTTAAAAGAATTTTATTGTTTTGATAAAAAAGGTTGGCAATTCGCCAACCTTTTTTTATTTGCATAATACAATTATTTAACTATCTTTATACCGAAATATGTGTTGTTAAATTTTTAAAACTTATTCCCATGAGACAATCAAAAATTACATCCGGATTTTTAATGCTTGCATTAGCATTATTTTTTTCTTTTGGCATTACTTCTTGTGATGAAATAAAAGATGCCACAAAACAAAAAATTACTGTAGAAGCACCTCCAATTATTTTTGCTATCGATTCTACTGATTATAATGCAACAAAAACTACTAATGAAGCCACTCTTGTTGTTCTTGATCAAGAAATAAGTATTAATGTTGCTCAAGCATTGGAAGATGCAGGGTTTTCTTTAGATAATCTTACTGAAGGCGAACTTACAGGAGCTGTTCTTACTATTGAGTATCCGTCTTCTATTTTGTTGAATTTTTTCGACGAAATAACTCTGTATGTTGTTGATAATGGTGTAGAGAAAGTTATTGCAACTTCTACTAGCGTTGATCCAAGTACACAGTCTATTACATTAACTTGTAATGGTGATAATATTCTTGAATACATTAATAATGATCCGCTTCATGTTATTTTAAAAGTTAGTCCTACTATAGCATTACCTGTTCCTACTATTGGATTTACTTTAACAACAACTTATCAGGTTGAAGTAGAGGTGTTATAATATTAAATTTAAGGGGTTATATTAAAAGCAGTCGCCGCTTCACTTTTTTTTTTAAAGTGAAGCGGCTTTTTTTGTGCTAGTAAAGCCATTTATGGTTTGTAAGAATATTTTCTGTGGTTGTATAATACTCTTCTTTACTGTTAATTTTTTTAATCTGATTAAATATCTTTTCAGAGCTGTCGAAAGATTTTGCAAAGTACCACCAATACTCTTTCATTCGTTGTGGAAAAATATCTTTGTCTCTTTTTAAGTCAGATATCGATTCCATTAAATCAATATGAAAAGTGCGAAATACCTCTTCGGAATAATTGTTTTTTGCATTCTTTATTTGTTGCGGTAACCACGGGTTTTGCAGTATTCCGCGACCAAGCATCCATGATGTTATTTCAGGAAATCTATTCTTAATTCTAACATAATCGTCTGCAGAGAAAATATCTCCGTTATATATTACAGTATGTTTTGACAGATGCATACATTTTTCAAAAAAATCTAAATCAACTTTGCCTGTATAATATTCTGTCCCAATGCGAGGGTGAATAATTATTTCGGAGAGAGGATAATTATTTAAAACATTTATCACCTCTATAATTTCGTTTTTATTAAAAAATCCTAAACGTAATTTTATTGATAAATGTGAGTCGAAATTTGATGAAAATACTTTTTGTAAAATATCATCTATCAGTTTGGGCTCGGGAAGCATGCCTGCGCCCTTCTTTTTTTTGGTAACAATAGGGTAGGGACACCCCATATTTAAATTTATATTATTTATTTTATGTTTTGTTAACGACGCAGCAAAATCGATAATCGCTTCTGCTTTATTTGTTAAGAGTTGTGGAAAAACTTTAAAACTTACGTTCCCCCGGTCAATAAGCTTTAGTGTTTTAGATGCCTTTATGGGATTTTTTTCGTTTAACGAGATGTATGGAGTGTATGCAATATCAATGCCCGAAAAGTATTTGCTATATACTTTTCTATAAACCGCATCTGTTAAACCTTGCAGCGGAGCTAATATTATAGTGCTGTTGTTCATTCGTTTATTTTTTAGACATGATTTACATGATTCATATGATTTTTTTTATCCGTTTATAATTTTATATTTCGGTCGGATGGAGCTCGCCATTATAATCATTGTCGTGTGTATTAAAGGTTTTAGTATGGCTCGGTTCATCCGTTTATAATTTGTTTGCCCTGATACCAGTGCGTTAAGATTTCTATTTAACACAATGTTTTCTTTGTCGATTTGTTTATTCATTAATTTTTCATTCGCCATTCGTAATTCGTAATTAATTCAGTTTTTCTTTGTTTTTTTCAAAAACATTGTCCCTTTTTCTTGATAAAAAGGGACGGAAAAATCAAGGCTTACATAAAAATATTATCCATCTCTTTGCAAAGCATAATATCAAATACGTGTTAAAATGATCGATAAAAAAATTGAATTATTTTTTTCTTATTCGCGATTAAAAATCATTCCATAGCCTT
>JAYEOD010000280.1:0-2698 GCA_034722575.1 Bacteroidota bacterium
ATATTACAATACGGTTGGTAGGGTTGTCTTCTGCAACTAGTATTTTAATATTTTTTTTCGCTACCTCTTTTGTGGATGATTTTTGTTTTTCCTTTTTGTGATCACTTTCTCCATCAGTTAATATATTAACAAGAGAGTCGTATAGATAGGATTGTTTTATTGGTTTGGTGATAAAATCGGTTATGCCAATTTTTTTCAGATGAAACAGATCGTCGAGTTTAGTGAGTGAGGTCATCATTATTATATGAATATCTTGTAGTTTGGGGTCGTTTTTAATATTTTTTGCTAAAGTCTCACCGCTTATACCTCTCATTATCATGTCGATAAGTATAATTGTAAAAGGTGTTCCATGTTCTTTAGCATGATGTAATTTTTGAATAACGAATTCCCCATTTGATGCTGTGTCAAATTCGCAGCTCCACGAATTTAGGAGCTGTGATAACCATTGTCGGTTTGTAGCATTATCGTCAACTACAAGGATGTTTTCATTACGGATATTTTGCTTTATAATAAATTCTTTTTTTTCGAGAGGTTTTTTTAATTTAATGGTGAACCAAAAAGTAGAGCCTTTTCCTTTTACGCTTTCAACACCAATTTCTCCGCCCATCATTTCTGTTAAGCGTTTCGATATGTCGAGTCCAAGACCTGTACCGGAGGTTTCTCTTGTGTAGGAGTTATCGATTTGTGTAAAGGCATTAAAAAGAGAATCTATTTTGTCCTCAGGTATTCCAATTCCTGTATCGCTGACTTCAAATCGTATTATTATTTCATCATTATTTTCTTTTTGCAAAGATGTATGAACTACTATCTCTCCTTTTTTAGTGAATTTAACAGCGTTACCGCACAAATTAATAATTATCTGACGAATACGTCCTTGGTCTCCATGTAAATATTGCGGGACATTTGAGTCGATTTTATTGATGATTTCTAACTCCTTATTTTCTACTCTAAATATCATTATATCACTAATCTGCTCTAAAGTTTGATATAGGTTAAAATCGTTAGTAACTATTTTTAGTTTTCCGGCTTCTATTTTCGATATATCAAGTATGTCGTTAATAACAGTCATTAACTGCTTACCACTCTCTTTTGCCATAATAGCATAGCTTTGCTGCTCCGGCTTAAGCTCTGTGTTTAATAAAATATCTATCATTCCTATTACTCCATTCATAGGAGTACGTATTTCGTGACTCATATTTGCTAAAAATGCACTTTTTGTTCTTTCTCCTTCCTGTGCTTTTTTTGCTAATAAAAGAGCTTCATTTTTTGATTCGATTAGTGATTGTTGCGCTTGCTTACGCTTGGTGATGTCTCTGATTATGCTTATTGCATTCCATTGGTTTTTTATTTTAACTGCCGAGAATGAAACTTCAATTGGGAATTCACTGTTGTTTTTTTTCTTTCCCGATAATTCGATTGTTTTTCCAATTACCGCTCCTTCTCCTGTTTTAATAAATTTTTTAAAAGCTTTTTTGTGTGCTGCAAGAAAACGTTGTGGCGCAATTAAATCGTGTAGATTTTTACCGAGAATTTCATCTGTTTTGTATCCAAACATTTTTTCGGCACTCTTGTTCCAATAAGTGACATGCCCTTTATGGTTTATTGTTATTATAGCGTCTTGTGCCGAAGTGGTAATTGCTTTAAATCTATCCTCGCTCTCTTTTAGTTCGTTGGTGCGTGTAATTATTAATTCATCAAGATGCTCTTTATATCTCTTCAGTTCTGTTTTTTGTTTGTCGAAATTAAGAAAAAACTTTACTTTACTGATGAGTATTATAGGGTCAAAAGGTTTGGTGATATAATCTACAGCACCTGTTGAGTATCCCCTCATAATATCGGGTTTTTCGATATAATATGCGGAGATGAAAATAATAGGAAGGGTTTCTTCGTGTGTTTTAATTTTTTTAGCTAGTTCAAAACCATTCATCTCAGGCATCTGAACATCGAGTATGGCAAGGGCAAAATTGTTATGTTTAAAAAGTGCTAAAGCATCGTGTCCGCTGTTTGCAGATATTATTTCTGCATCAACTTCAGTTTCTAACGATTTTTGAAGTACAAGAATATTTAGTTCGTTATCGTCAACAATTAATATTTTTTGTCTGTCCTCCATAACAGTGATAAATTATTATTCCCTATCCATATACGCTTCTCGAATAATATTTAATAATTATTTTATTCGAGATATTATTAAAGATGTTTGTGTGTTATTATTATTATTATTCTAGATTTACTGTAAAGATATTCTTTTTTTTAATAAAATGATAGTCACAGCCTTATTGTTTAAACGAGGGGGAAGGGTTTTTTACTTAGCTTTTTTGTATTATACCAATTGAACATCAAAATACTCGATAAACCCTTCATCTTTTCCAGTTTTACCGCACTTAAAATTTGGCTCTATGTTGTTTGTAGTGGGTTTTATTAAATGTCAACTTATTATAGGAAGACATGACATTCAACATACAACACTCAACATACAATATTCAATTTTCATTATTTCTGCATATTCGACTTCGCAGTTTCAATACTTTTATAAATTATAGCTATTAACTCTTCCGTTTCTTTTATAATTGGAGTTGATTTCTTTGTATTTGGTATAATGGTTTTCCCCCTATAATTTTTAAGCAAATTCGACTTTCTTTTAACTCTTTTAGAATTATTTTCAGTTTATGAACAAAATCTTTCCTTGATTCTGCACTTT
>JAYEOD010000281.1:0-2692 GCA_034722575.1 Bacteroidota bacterium
AGCCTCTAAAACTCCTGATGAAGCTAAAAATGGTTTAATAGAAAATTATAAATTTTCGGAATTACAAGCCAGAGCTATTCTGGATATGCGACTTCAAAAGCTTACAGGACTTGAAAGTGGTAAGATACAAGCTGAATATGATGAACTTCAAGAAAGAATCACTTATTACAAGGAAGTTCTTTCTGATGAAGGTCTTAGAATGAGCATTATTAAAGAAGAATTACTTGAGATTAAAGAAAAATATGGCGATGAATCGAGATGCAAAATCGAGTATGCCGGTGGTGACTTTAAGATAGAAGACACTATTCCTGACGAAGAGGTGGTTATCACTATTTCTCATTTAGGATATATTAAAAGAACACTATTATCAGAATACAGGACACAAAACAGGGGAGGCAAGGGCTCCAGAGCTTCCGGAACGCGTAATGATGATTTTGTAGAGTACGTTTTTGTTGCTTCAAATCATAATTATATCCTTCTGTTTACAGAAAAAGGTAAATGTTTCTGGCTTCGTGTATTTGAAATCCCTGAAGGAAATAAAACTACCAAAGGTAGAGCAATTCAAAACTTAATAAACATCTCTGCCGATGATAATATTAAAGCCTTTATTAATGTAAAAAGTCTTACTGACGAAGACTACATCAATAATAATTACATTGTTTTTGCCAGTAAAAAAGGTGTTATTAAAAAAACTCCTTTAGAAGCGTTTTCTCGTCCTAGAGTAAACGGTATCAATGCTATTACTATTAAAGAAGGCGATGTATTGCTTAAAGCAGAAATTACGCAAGGTAATAGCGCTATTATAATGGCTGCAAAATCAGGTAAGGCAATTCGTTTCTCGGAAGATAAAATCAGATCAATGGGAAGAAATGCGGCAGGAGTGAGGGGAATAAGACTCGCAGGCCCTAAGGATGAAGTTATTGGAATGGCTTGTATTGAATCTCTGGAGACTGATATATTAGTTGTTTCTGAAAAAGGTTATGGTAAACGCTCTTCTTTAGCCGATTATCGCGAAACAAACAGAGGTGGTAAAGGTGTTAAAACACTTAATATAACCGAAAAAACCGGTGGACTTATTAAGATAGACAGTGTAACAGATGCTAATGATTTAATCATTATTAATAAATCGGGTATAATGATACGCTTGGATGTATCAGACCTTCGTGTTATGGGACGAGCAACGCAAGGTGTTCGCCTGATTAATCTTTCTGAAAATGACGAAATTGCTGCAATAGCAAAAGTAGAAATTAACACTGAAGAAGAAGAAGAAGAAAATAATGGCACGGAAGTTGAATCTTTAGACGAAGAAAACACTGAAATTATTGGAGAGAACAATAACATAGAGACTCCAACAGAAAATAATGAAGAGGAAACTGATGAGACAGAAGAGACTTCTAATTAATAAATTATATATCTATCAAGAATTATTTTTTGCGATTTCAGAGAAATCAATATATTTGTAACCTGATAGAAAAATTAAATAGTAAATAATAAAATATTCATTATGAAAAAGATTCTAATAATCGCTCTTGTTTTAATGACCGGAGTTATGGCTCAAGCACAGAATCGTAAAGTAGTTAGTGCCTACAACTACCTTCGTAAAAACAAGCTAGACAAAGCCTTAGAAAACATAAAACCTGCAATTGAACACGCAAAGACTAAAGACGATGCTAAAACATGGTTCTACAGAGGTAATATCTATCTTTCTATCCATACAAGTCCACTTGAAATATATCGTAATCTTTCTGATAACGCATTAGAAACAGCTTTTGAATCATATACTAAAGCTACGGAATTGGATACGAGAAATAAATATACCGAAGATATTGCATCAAGAATTCAAACTATTAGTGAGCAATTTTACAATCAAGGTGTTACTAATTACTCTGATGGCGAATATGAAAAAGCGATTTATGGCTTTAAACGTTCTGCCGAAATTAAAGAGAGCATGGGATTAATCGACACATTAGCTGTTTATAATGCAGGTTTATGTGGTGAATTAGCTGCAAAAATGGATATCGCTCTAAAGATGTACAATAAAGCAAGAGAAATAGGTTATCAAAAACCTGCTTTATACACCTCTATTACAAGACTATACGCTCAAAAAGGAGATACGGCTGCTGCATTAACAAATATTGCAGAGGCTAAAAAAATATTTCCTGATAACTTTGATGTAATTATTGCCGAAACAAATATTTTTCTTGCTCAAGGCGATAGTGAAAAAGCATTAAAAAATCTTAATGTAGCTGTTAAAAAGGATACTACAAACCCAACTATTTGGTTTGCTGTTGGTGCTAACTACGATAAATTAATGTCTAATGAAAAAGATGAGGCTTTAAAGGCAACATATTTAGAAAAAGCTGTTGAGGCATATAATAATGCTTTAGAGTTGAAGCCTGAATATTTTGAGCCGGCTTATAACCTTGGTGCTTTATTTGTTAACAAAGCAGCAGAAATGCTTACTCGTGCTAACGCGTTACCACTAAGTGCTACAGATGAATATAATAAACTTAAAGATGATGCTAATAAAACTTTAGCGGCGGCATTACCATACCTAGAGAAAGCCCATTCTATAAATGCTTCTGATGTTAATACTTTGGTATCTCTTAAAGAGATATATACTCGCTTAAAGCAGTATGATAAACTTAAAGAGATTAATGCTAAGATTCAAGAGAATCAAAATTAAAAATAT
>JAYEOD010000282.1:0-2688 GCA_034722575.1 Bacteroidota bacterium
AGATCGTAAAACAGTTCGTATAGTTTGTTGTGTAGTGTGGATGTGTCCATTTTTATAGTGTTTTATGTAGGGATAAAAGTACAAAAAAAATGGTGAATGGAGTTATTATTTACCATTCACCATTAAAAATGCTGTATTGTTAGTTTAGCTTAATCCTTTTTTAAAATTAAATGTATTAGATGGTTGTACTTGCTCCGAAAATTTGAATTTCTTCGATACAGTATCGTATCTGTTTGAAGAGGGAGTATCGTGAGTTAAGTCGATAAGGAAGTTGTAAAACCCTTTTGCTTCTAACGTTCTTTTGTATTGCAATAATGAAACAGGAACTTCCGGTATTATTATAGTCATGCCATCGCGAGTAACTTTTTTGAATTTGTTTTCACGATCATCTTCAAGAAGATTTTCGTTGTTTTTATAGGTTTTTATAGGTACTCGCGAGAAGAATAGTTCAGGAGTATAATACAGAGGAACAATTCCATGGCGATCTTTTCCTTTATACAGGTTTTCCATATCGTTTTCCTGAGGATAGGTCCAGTAGATCATCTCTTCTTTTTGAAGGAAATTTATTGCTGAGTCGTTAAAGATATATACATTTTCGTTAGAAGAGACTTTTGCTCCTTTAGGAAGAATCTCTTTTTGTGAAATATGACTTATCATAAAATGATTAAATCCGTCGCGCGATAGGTTTTTAAAAGTACGTTTGTAAAAATCGATATCGTTTTCAGGAATAAATTTCGGCAATTCGATAATAAATTTCTTTGCATTTTTTTGCATAAATGGGGTTCCGGTTCTAAATACACTCCATTCGCGTTTTGGTAGAGCTAAAATTACTTTATCAATTCCCTTGATGTATAATTTTTTCATCCAATTGATATTATTAACCCTAAAGAATAGTTGTGATGTTTTCTTTTGGTTAGTAGGTCTTATCGATTCTAATATCTCTTTTTTCTTGTTTTGAGGCAGTTTTGTGTTTTGTGCCGGACTAATTGAGTCGAATTTTGTTTTGAATTTCAGCTGATTTGCTGATGACAAGAATATAAGATCTCCTTTTTCGATATTGTGATTAGGAAGAGTAACAGTTACAAAATTTCTTTTGTTAGTAGTATAATCTCTTAGTTTAAGAGTCTCTCTTGTTTCGTTATCTTCATAAGAGATCACTCTTATGCGATTACCATTGGCAGGAACTACTTTTGAGTTGTATGAGAAAGTATCTTCTGTAGTTTTTGTAACTTTCCCTATAAGAAGTCCGGTAGTAGGATTTTCTGTCATTGCTTGAAGTAATGAGTTGCCTACAAAAAAAGGTGTCTTTTCTCGTCCCAGATCCATCTCTAGTAACTTCACAGCTTCATCAACTCTAGAGTCGTTGTCGATAACCATGCGATATGCTTTGGCTACGGTGTAAACATATTCAGCCGATTTCATTCTGCCTTCTATTTTAAAGGAGGAGATGCCTAATTCCATCAGCTCAGGAATAAATTCTATTAGCTGGTGGTCTTTCAGACTGAAAATGTAGTTGTTATTAACTTCGTCTTCAACAACTGTTTTGTATTTTCTACGGCATGGTTGTGTGCAGATGCCTCTGTTAGCACCATTTCCGCCAAGGTATGAGCTGAGCATACACATTCCCGACATAGAGTAGCATAGAGCACCGTGGGTAAAAGCTTCTATTTCGATATTTGTTTTGTTAGAAATAGTTTCGTACTCGTTAAAAGTTAGCTCGCGAGCCATAATAACTCTTTCGAAGCCATGCTTTTCGGAGAAATTAGCACCGGCCGAGTTGTGGTTGCCCATCTGGGTGCTGGCGTGCATTGTAATAGAAGGGAAATGCTCCTTTATAATATCATATACTCCCCAGTCTTGAATTATTACTGCCGAGATTGTTGATTTTGAAAGAAAATATAAAGTATCTAACAATTCAGGAATCTCTTCGTTTTTAATAACGGTATTTAAAGTAACATATACCTTTATATTTTTTTCTTCAGCAACTAATAATAGTGCTTGCAGTTGTTCAGGCGAAAAATTTGTAGCTCTACCGCGTGCGTTAAAGTTACGTAATCCTAAATATACTGCGTCAGCACCACCTTCTATAGCGGCATAAAACGACTCAATATCTCCTGCTGGTAATAATAATTCCGGTTTCATCTGTGTTAGAATTTGTTTTAATTTTATTTCTTCTAGTGCTCCTATTAAAAAAACTTTTATAACGAGACTGCCTCTCTCTTTGAATAAAATTTTTGCAAAGCTAATTATTTTTCTTTCAGGATGCAGCGCTCTTTTATGTAATGTGATTTTTTATTTTCGGTAAAGGGGAAGGTTAAGGTTTTCTCTTTCGCTTTGGTTTCGGATGACAAGGAGGTTGAATAATTGAGAATTGAGAATTAATAATTGTATGATTGGGATTTGAAGGTGCAGCGCACCGTTCTATTATGTTTTTTTACTAAAGAGGTGAGGTTGTTTGATTGAATCCAGCGTTTTAATAAATCCGATGATTGTAATGGTGATTTTCTTCCGTTTATTTTTAGACAGGATTTACATGATTTTTTTCATCCGTTTATAATTTAATATTTCGGTCGGATGGAAGTCGCCATTATAATCATTCTCGTGTGTATTAAAGGTTTTAGTATGGCTCGTTTCATCCGTTTATAATTTGTTTGCCCTGATACCAGTGTATTAAGATTTCTATTTAAC
>JAYEOD010000283.1:0-2684 GCA_034722575.1 Bacteroidota bacterium
TACAAATGGAAATCCTCAGATTAATAAAGGTGTAAAAGCAATTCCTGAAATTTTTACTTCGCTGTATGCCGATGTAAATGCTGACGACGGCAGCAGAATGCATTTTGGGTATCGCCCAATTGTAAAAACTACTTTTGCTATCGAAAATCAGTTTTTTGGAAATGCACCGCATGTTTCGCATGTGATAAATATTTTATTGTATTTTTTAGCTCTATTGATTTTGTATCGGTTGCTGCGACGCTTGTTAACAGATTATAATCCTGTTTTTTCGTTGATGGTAGTGCTCCTGTTTGCAGCGCATCCAATACATACCGAAGTAGTGGCGAGTCTGAAAAATCGTGATGAATTGCTGGCTTTTATTTTTGGCTTTTTGGCTATCGAAAAGTTTGTTCAGTTTATCGATTTACAGAAAATTAAATATGTAATTTATGGAATGTTGTTGTTGCTATTAGGATATCTCTCAAAAGCTTCTGTGCTTATTTATTTAGCAATTATTCCGTTGGTTATTTATTTCTTTCGAGATGTTGATATAAAGAAGTTAGTGCTTCCGTTTTTAGCGGTTTTAGCGGCTTTAATTATTGCACGATATGTTCCTCGTTTTTTTCTCCCCGAAGCTCATCGCCCATCGCTGTTTTTCGAAAATCCTCTTCTGTTCGAAGATGATAAATTAATGCATATCTCTACAGGGTTTTCTGTGTTGATGTTTTATCTGAAAAAAATATTATGGCCCGATCCTTTGTTGTTCTATTATGGTTTCGATACTATTAAGATAGTTGGTTTTGGTAATATTGTAGTGATAATTTCTATGGCAATATACCTTGCTTTATTTGGGATAGCAGTCTATTTATTCCGTAAAAAACATCTTGTTTCATTTAGTTTGATGTTGTTTTTTGTCACTATTTCTATCTATGCAAATATGGTAAAACCCGTAATGGGTATTGTTGCCGACCGTTTTATGTTTATTCCGGTGTTGAGCCTTAGTTTGTTGTTGGTTTATCTGTTTTTTAAATTGTTTAAGGTAAATCCTAAAAACAGCCACATTACTTCCGGTCAGGTTAATAAGTTTATTGTTGTTATGATGTTGCTGTTAATTCCTTATTCTGCAGTTACTATTGATAGAAATAACGACTGGGAAGATCTGCTTACTTTAACATCGCACGATATTAAAGACCTTGATAATTCGGCTAAAGCTAATTTCCTTTACGGGATGTCGTTAAAAAATCATATCGTTACAACGCAGGCATATTGGAAAAAAGAGGCGCAAGGCGATGTGAATTTGATGATAAAGCATTTTAAAAAAGCAGTAATAATTTTTCCGGGATATTTTGATGCGTGGAATCAACTTGGTGAAATTTTTATGGTAGTGAAGAAAGATTATAAACGTGCTGATGTGTGTTTTAAAGAGGCAATAGAGATTAATTCGGAATTTAGAAAACCTTATTATAATTTGGGATATTTGAATTATACTAATAAAAAGTATGTTCTGGCAAAAAAGCATTTTCTTGAATATTTAGAGGTAGAGCCACACCATATTCAAACTCATTCGTTTTTAAGTAAAATGGCTTTTAAACAAAAAAACTTACAAGAGGCTTTAGAGTGGAATAAGAAAATATTGGAGTTTAATCCCGATGCCGCAGTAGCCTATTTTAATATGGGAAATTTTTTATTGCAGAGTAGTGATACTTTAAAAGCAGTGGAAAATTTTGAAATTGCAGCAAAGTTGAATCCTGCTAATAAGCAGCTATTAAATAATTTGCATAGTTATTTTACAAAAGAGGGTGATGAGTCGAAAGCAAATTATTATCTTAATTTGAATAATACAGAGGGGAAATAGAGGTTATGACAATAGAACGAGTTTTTGATATTTTAAATTTTGCTTATCAAAAGTATGGTGACAAAACTGCTATAGCAGGTAAAAAACATGGAAAATGGATTGAGTATAGCTTTTTAGATTGTATAAATAATGCAAATTATGTTAGTGCAGCTTTATTGGAGGCCGGAGTACAAAAAGGAGATCTTATACTAAATATCTCTGATAATCGTCCGGAATGGAATTTTGCTGATATAGGGATTTTGCAAATAGGTGCGGTACATGTGCCTGTATTTCCAACTATTAATATAGTAGAACTGGAGTATATTATTAAAGAGGTTAATCCCTCTATAATATTTTTGTCTAACAGATTTGCTGCGCAACGGGTAAAAAAGATTCTTGCCGGTAATACTGAAGTAAGGGTTATTGCACTTGATGATAGTGCAGAATCGGAGAAGTTTTCTGATTTTATGGAGTTGGGAAAAAGAGAGTTCTCAGCTTCTAAAATAGAAAAAATAAAAGAAGAGGTGTCGAGAAAAGATCTTGCGTCAATAATATACACCTCCGGAACCACTACAATGCCTAAAGGTGTGATGCTTTCGCACGACAATCATGTCTCTAATGTTTTGGTTGCAGGTCATCTTATTGGAATTGACCATACCATGAATCGTGTTTGTTATCTTCCTTTATCGCATTCGTACGAAAGAATGGTTGGGTATATCTCTTTGTATCGCGGTATGGCAGTGTATTATAATGAGAATATGGTAAATATTCTAAGTAATTTTATAACAGTAAAACCATCTATTCTTGTTACTGTGCCTTTGCTGTTAGAGAGGATTTATAAAGGAGTTATTGATAAGCATGAAGATTTAAA
>JAYEOD010000284.1:0-13601 GCA_034722575.1 Bacteroidota bacterium
CGAAGATCACCCGGCCGAACTTATGCTTTGCAAAGAGAAGAATAATATTTTTATGTAAGCCTTGACTTTTTGGTTCTTTTGCGTCAAGGCAAAAGAACAACAAAAAAATATTATGTTAAATAGAAATTTTAATGCCTTGATATCAGGGCAAACAAATTATAAACGGATGAAACGAGCCATATGCAACTGAGATTAATTGATAATTAATAATTGATTGAATAAGACAACCCATTTCAATGGATCAAAAAAATTAGTTTAATTAGATCAATTCGATGAAAAACAAAAAATAAACAGATAAAAGAAAATCATATGTTTTTTTAAATAACAGTTGCATTATTAGTAGTTTAGTATTAATTTTATGATATCATTTTGATATCAAAATAGATTATCATATTTTAATTAAACTTTATACTCATGAAAAAAGAAAAGTTATTTAAAGGCATCAGTGGATATTTAATGGTAGTAGTCATTTTATTTCTTATTATAATTCCTATTTTTGGAATAATTGCCATGAAACAGGTTTTGTTAATACCAATTATTATTATAGGATTGTTTTGCGTGATAGGCTTTGTTGTGGTAAATCCTAATGAATCTGTTGTTTTGGTTCTTTTTGGTAGGTATGTGGGTACAATAAAAGAGAATGGTTTCTTTTGGGTAAATCCTTTTTTTGTAAAGAAAAAACTCTCGTTAAGAGCTCGTAATCTCGATTCTGATCCTGTAAAAGTAAACGATAAGGTAGGTAATCCGGTTATGATTGGAGTAGTGATGGTTTGGAGAGTTGAGGAGACTTATAAAGCAGCCTTTGACGTGGATAATTTTTTGCATTTTGTGGATGTTCAAACAGAAGCTGCTGTAAGGAAACTTGCCGGACATTATCCTTATGATAATTTTAATGATACAGAAGCTGAAATTACTTTACGTGATGATGCAGTGGAGGTGAATAGGAAATTAGAGGAACAGATTTCTGAGCGTTTGGCTATTGCCGGAATTCATGTGTATGAAGCAAGGATAAATTATTTAGCCTACTCTTCTGAAATTGCCGGTGCAATGCTAAAACGACAGCAAGCTACTGCAATTGTTGCTGCACGAAGAAAAATTGTTGATGGTGCAGTAGGTATGGTAGAGATGGCTCTTGAAGATTTGTCGAAGAAAAATATTATTGATATGGATGACGATAAAAAAGCTACCATGGTTAGTAATTTAATGGTGGTGCTTTGTTCTGAAAAAGAGACAACTCCTGTTATTAATACGGGTACTTTATATTAAAAAATAGTTGTTCATACTTTTTTATAGGGTATGATATAGAAAGAGGATATGACAAAGAAAAAGACATTTGTGCTGCGAATTAATCCTGAAACCTATTCGGCAATCGAAAAATGGGCTGCAGATGAATTCCGTAGCACTAATGGTCAGCTTGAGTGGATAATCGATCGTGCTTTGAAACAGGCAAAGCGCACTCCTAAAAGAAAGAAGAGCGATAATATATCAGAAGAAAGTCAAGACGATCAATAAAAAATTTGTCTGAACCACTCGAAAATACTTATTGATAAAGCATGCGATACATTAAGCGATTTAGTGTGTCCCGGCATAGGGATAAACACCGATTGGTCGCACTTTGCAAGAAACTCTTTAGGGATTCCGTAGCTTTCGTGTCCTACAATAAAAACACATTTTGCAGGAAGTTTTGTTTGATATAAATTCTTTGCCTTTTCGGATGTTTCAATTGCTATATAAGTATAGTCTTCAGGAATTCTGTTGAAGAGTTCATCTTCTTTAATAAATTCAAAATTCATGTAAGTGTGACTGGAGCCGGCCGATTTTTTGATTTTTGTTTGATTGAAATGATTCTCGTCGCTGGTAAAAAATACTCTTTTAGCCCTGATATTGGCTCCTAAACGAATTAATGCTCCATGATTTGCCGGGTTGCGCAAATTTAATCCTACTATATATGGTGCAATTTTTTCTAGTTTTTCTTTATCGGTATTTGTATCGAAATAATCAAATGCCGGTATTGTTTTGTCTTCTGCCATCTTACTGTTTGTTATTAAATAGTCTTCCTTGCCAGGTCTCTCTCTCTTGTAACCGTTTTTCAATTAAATTCAGTACCTGATCGGTACGCAAATCCCACGATGGTGATAGTACATATCGTGGTGGAGCCTCTCCCGAAAATCGTTCTATTACTATATTTGGATTTAAGCGCTCTATAAAATCAATTACAAAGTCGATATATTCATCAAGCTCAAAGAAATTGAATGAATCAGGATTTTCCTTGTACTGCTTTGCCATTGCGGTATTTGTCATCACTTGAAGCTGATGAAATTTTATTGTGTTAAGAGGCAGCGTGTTTATTATATTAACCTGATTTAACATCATCTCTTTAGTCTCTCCGGGTAAACCAAAAAGCATATGCCCTCCGGTTTTTATTCCATATGATGTGGTTTTTTCAATTGCTTGACGTGTTGTTTCAAAAGTGTGTCCACGATTGATCAGTTCTAAGGTCTTGTCGTAGCACGATTCTATCCCATATTCTAAAATAACATACTTACTTTGCGAAAGCTCTTTAAAATATTCTAATTTCTCATCATCAATACAATCAGGACGTGTGCCAATTACAATTCCTACGATATTCTTTTGTTCAAAGGCTGGCGAATATATTTTCTTTAGCTCTTCTAAGGGCTTATAAGTATTTGTATATGCCTGAAAATATGCCATAAAGTTATTTGCTCTCCGATATCTGGCTCCGTGAAATTCAATCCCCTCTTCAATTTGTTGCAATATGCTTTTTGTAGGATTGCAGTATGAAGGATTAAAAGCATCGTTATTACAGTAAGTGCAACCTCCTCGGCCAACAGCTCCATCGCGATTCGGACAGGTAAATCCTGCGTCAATCGTTACTTTCTGCACTCGTCCGCCAAATTTTTTTTTAATATACTGCGAAAAGGCATTAAACCGACGGCTATGCCCCCAATGATATGTATCCATAAAACTCGAATTTTAAGGCGCTAAAATACAAAAAGACTGCCATAATAATATGACAGTCTTTTTAAAAAGATTTTTATAAAGTGATATTTATGATACCTTTTCTAATTTCTTCATTACAGAGAAAATAAAAGCTGCAGCAATTAAACATAGTACAATAAAAATAGACCATACTAACCATATATCAACTCTTTCGTATAAGAAACTACCAACACCTAAGAATAAGTTACCTACAGCAGTAGCTCCTAACCAACCACCTTGCATCAAACCTTGATATTTTGGAGGTGATACTTTTGATACAAATGATAATCCCATAGGACTCAAAAATAGTTCAGCAACTGTTAATGTAAAGTATGTGCTAATTAACCATCCTGTACCAACACGAGCGTGAGAAGGATCTGATTGCATAACATCAAATGGATCTAAACCAAGTGAACCAACTACAAGAATTAAGAAACCGAATGCCGTAATAATCATACCGATACCGATTTTTCTCGGAGCAGTAGGCTCTTTACCTCTTTTGTTTAACCAAGCAAACAGACCTACAATAATTGGTGTTAATAGAACAATCATTGTTGGGTTAAAGTGCTGGAATAACTCAGGAGAAAATGCATTTGTTTCAGGATTGTTAGTGTACGAATAATATGTAAATGCACCTGTAGCAATAACTGTAACTGCACTGATAAGCTTTGCTTTAGCTGAAGCTCCCGGTCTAAATAGTGTGCTTAAAGAGAGTATCCCGATTACAATACCTAATAACGACCAAATATTGAATACCAAGAAAGTACCCGGGCCAACGTTTTGAACAGTATAGTCTCTTGCAAAGAAACTCATTGTTAAGCCATTTTGATGGAAAGCCATCCAGAAAAATATTACTACACCAAAAACAAGGAATAAAGCAGTCATTCGTTGTTTAGTCTCTTCTTTCGACATCTCAACAACCTTGCCTTTTTCCTCTTCAGCTTTTTTAACATCAGGTAACATCTTTTTAAAGATAGAATATACAACTAATGATATCATCATTGTGATACCTGCTGCACCGAATGCATAATTAAAACCTGTTCCGTATGCTGAAAGATAGTCAGTAGCAAAAGTGTTCAAATCTAAAACAGCAGTATCTGAAGCAGCATCTGCTAATGTTTGAAGATTTGCTTTTTCAGCTACAGTAATAACACCATCTTGTAATTTGTGAATTAATGAAGGGATAGCATCGTTACGAACAAAACCTTTTGATTTAATAAACCAGTTGATGATACCGGAAGCAGCACTTGGAGCAAATAATGCACCAACATTAATACCCATATAAAAAACACTAAAAGCAGAGTCTCTTAAGTGAGAATATTTTGGATCATCGTATAATTGACCAACCACAGCCTGTAAGTTTCCTTTAAATAAACCATTACCAAATGCAATTATAAAAAGAGCTACAAGGGTAAAGACTAAACCAAAGCCGGGTATTGCCATTAATACATAGCCTGCCAGCATAGTAAACAGTCCGATATAGATAATACCTTTGTAGTTTTTGGTTCTATCGGCCATAATACCACCTACTAGAGCCAATCCGTAGATCGATCCGTAGAAAATACTGTAAACTAAACCTGCATTTGATTCTGATAAACCAAATTTTGATGTCAGATAAAATACTAATATCCCCATCATGGTGTAGAAGCCAAATCGCTCCCCCATATTTGCAAAAAAGGCTACATAGAGTCCTTTAGGATGTCCTTTAAACATAGTTATCGATTTTAATTAAATATTTATTTGTTTTTTTTAAAATTTTCTAAAAAAATCCCCAGACAAAAATAGATAAAATTATGTGTCTCGCAAATATATTATGCAATTAAGCACATTAGTTGTTTATTATAGTTCAGATTTTTTTAATCTATCTGTAATGTTTATTTTCTTTCGTCGTCTGAATAATGAATATGGATTTTAAAGAATATACATCAAGGGTTTTACCTGTAAAAGATAAACTCTTTCGTTTGGCAAACAGAATGGTTTGCCATAATGCCGAAGCCGAGGATATTGTCCAAGAGACATTGATTAGGCTGTGGAATAAACGAAATAATCTTCATAAATATCGGAGCATAGAGGCTTTTGCGGTTGTGATAACAAAAAATTTGTGTCTCGATTATTTGAAATCTAAAAAGAGTAAAACAGTTGAATTAACGTGTTTTAATAGCGGTAAAACCGATGTAGATCCTTATAAAGAGACAGAGACAAAAGACGTGATGTCATTAGTGAAAACTGTTATAGACCAACTGCCGGATAAACAAAAGATAGTGTTGCAATTGAGGGATATTGAAGGAAAAGAGTTTGATGAGATTGTGGAAATAACCGGAGAGTCATTAAATACAATAAGGGTAACCCTATCGCGGGCACGCAAAAAAGTTAAAGAGGCTATAATTAGAAAGGAGAGTTATGAATACAAAAGAAATTAAATTATTATTAGATAAGTATTTCGAGGGAAAAACCTCTTTGCAAGAGGAGAGGGCATTGCGAGAGATATTGTTAGATTCTTCTTTGCCGGCAGAGTTACGCCAATATAGTACTATGTTCGATTTTTTTAAACAGGAAAAGCAAAATACTATATCAGATGATTTTGAAAAGAAATTGCTTAATGCGATTAAAGAAAACAGAAATAAAAAAAGAAAATTATTTTCTGTGATGGGGATGGCTGCATCAATAATTGTAATTATAGGAGTCTCTTTGACATTGCTTTTTCAAAAACCACATTATAACGAAAATGAAATTCTTGCTTACCGGCAAACTACTCAGGCTCTTCAATATGCGTCGCATTATATTAATATCGGGCTGCAGCCGATAAATAAAATGAGTAGCAGTTTAATTGAAACAGAAATGAGTTTTGACAAGAGTGTTGCCGAACTTAATAAGTTGAATAGAGTAAATTGTGGCTATGATAAGATGCAGATGTTTACAGAGTATTTTAATTATCAGCCAATAAAAATTAACGGAAAAATTAAAAATTAAACCTTTACGAAAATGAGAAAAATATTTTTAACATTAGTAGGAGTGATTTTTGCTGCAACATTAACAATGGCACAATCACCAATGGATAAGCTTTTTACAAAATATGCCGGACAAGAAGGGTTTACTTCTGTAAATATTTCGAGCGAAATGTTTGCCATGTTTGCCGATATGAATATCGATACAGAAAAAATTTCCGATGAATCAGGAAAAGCAGCTGTAGAAGCTATGTCGCAACTTAATGGTATGAAAATTCTTACCTATTCAAAATCTAGCGATCGAAAGTTGGATTTTGTTAAAGAGATTAATTCAGCTTTCGATTTAAGTAAGTTTAAAGAGCTGATGACTATTAAAGAGAAAGATAGCGATGTTAAGTTTCTGGTGAAGAAGAAAGGTAAAAAAGTTACGCATCTGCTTATGATTGCTGACGGAAAAAATGAGGTTGTGCTTATGAATCTTACAGGACTTATAGATATGGCTAATATTGCTAAACTCTCTTCGCAAATGAATATTAAAGGAATGGAAAACCTGGAAAAAATTGAGGAGAAAGAGTAGTCTTTGGTTCTTTTGCGTCAAGGCAAAAGGACAAAAAATAATGGTGTCTGAGACTGAGGTTAATTAATAATTAATAATTGATTGAGTCCTGCCAAAAACGGCAACCCCGCAAAAGTTATAGCCCTTTCACATCTATATGCTTATTGTTTTAAAGCGTATCAGTGATTTTATAAAATCATGTAAATCCTGTCTAAAAAACTCGCTAGCGCGGATTTGTAAACTCGCTAGCGCGGTTTGTAACTCGCTAGCGCGGATTTGTAATCCGTGCGTAAATAGCACAAATAATCCTGTCAAATCAATAAAAATCATTACCTTTACAATTGTATGTATAATAAATACTCGCTAGCGCGGGTAAATAGCCCTCGCTAGCGCGGATTTGTAATCCGTGCGTAAATAGCACAAAAAATTATGATACATAATTTTTTTCTATCTTTACTATATGTCCGATCAATATAAAATACATGAATCTGATAAGGCCTATTTTATTACCATGACTACTGTGGGCTGGGTAGATATATTTACTAGAAAGAATCACAAAATTGCTATTGTTGATTCCTTGGAGTATTGCCAGAAAAATAAAGGACTTAAAATCTATGGATGGTGTCTTATGCACAGTCATTTACATTTAATATGCAGAGCAGCTGAAGGCTATTGCCTTTCAGGTATTTTACGAGATTTTAAGAAGTTTACTTCAAAAAAGATAGTGAGGCAAATAGAGGATGAGTCAGAAAGCAGAAGGGAATGGCTGCTACCTTTATTACAAAAATATTGTGAGCATTTAAAACGTGAACAGCAATATAAACTATGGCAAGATGGTAATCATGCAAAAGTAATTTATACTAATGAGTTTTTTTATGAGAAACTAAATTATATTCATCAAAATCCGGTACAAGATATGATTGTAAAAGAACCGCAGGAATATTTATTTAGTTCAGCAAGAAATTATGCAGAACTGCCTAGTTTATTAGATATTATTTTGGAAATACCGCAGTTGAGAACTTATGGGTAAGTTGTTGGTTTATAGACGCACGGATTGCAAATCCGTGCTAGCGCAGAGACCGGGATTGTTGGTTTATAGACGCACGGATTGCAAATCCGCGCTAGCGCAGAGACCGGGATTGTTGGTTTATAGACGCACGGATTGCAAATCCGCGCTAGCGCAGAGACCGGGATTGTTGGTTTATAGATGCACGGATTGTAAATCCGCGCTAGCGCAGAGGTTAATTAATAATTGATTGAATAAGATAACCCATTTCAATGGATCAAAAAAATTAGTTTAATTAGATCAATTCGATGAAAAACAAATTATAAGCGGATAAAAAAATCATGTTAATCATGTTAATCCTGTCTAAAAAATAAAAAAATCAAAATTTATATTTTATTTGCATAAAGAGTGAGGATTTGTGATTGCTTGATATTTCGGAATTCCCTTGCGAGATAGTGGTTTTATTAGAATATGTAGTTACGGCGTATTTTATCCAGAGATCTAACTTTGTATTTGGTTCGTATTTCAGCATTGTATAAAATCGTGTTCCTTTATAGTAAAATGCGGGTATAGAAAAGCGATAAAGCAAGTCGTTTTCGTAAGCATAAACGCGACTGAAAAAGTCGTCGGTATCGAAAATTGCGTAGCGCAGATATATTGCTACCGGCGACTCTTCTTTTTTATAGATAATATCCTGATAAGCCAAAATTCCTTTTGAAGTATTATTTTTTGTAAGAATTGATTTTTCTATTCGGGATTGTAACTTTAAACATTCCAGGGCGTGATATTCGAAATGTATTCGTAGTTTTTGTTTTGTTTTTTGTTGCCATGGCGTTATAGCGTCTGTTTCGCTTGATGCTTTTATCTGTTTTTCTTCGTAGCTATATTGCAGATATAGTTTACTGCTTCGGAATTGCGAATATATTGTCCGTATTGCATATTCTCGTCCGGTTAAAGGTTGTGATAGCGCGAAGCTGAATATCGGGTATTTGTAGAAATCTGCGTAAGCATCTATTGTAATTAAAGACGTGAGCAGTAGATGCATCCCTGTAAAAAATCCTTTTTCGTTTTGGTTTGATGATGACTCTGCAAATGCGTTTGAAAATATATTTTGATAGTTGTGCGAATAGTTTCGGTATAGCATGCTCAGTTGGCATCGCGAATGAAGATATAGCGATGAGCCTATCAATAAAGCGTTAGCGCCATTTTTACTGTGCGATAATTCGCCATAAAGTTCTCCTTTAGGGAAATTGTATGCAAAGTCGATTCCAATAGCACTGTTCTTTTTTCCATGAAATTTGAACTTGTTTGATAGTGTGTTGCTTGGGATTATTTCGTGGTCGAATTTTTGCAGGTAAAAAGTAGTGCCAATGCGAAAGTGTTTTATGTTAAATGAGATGTTTGATCCTAATATAGTCTCTTTAAAACTATTTTGGTCTTCCAGCTCGTTTTCTGTTCTGTGGTATCCGGTTTGTTGTATTGATGAAATATGATAACCGGTTGAGTCTTCTGAGAATACAATGTTTCCGTCGGCAGCTTTTTTTGAGAAGAAAGTTGTTATTTCGAGTTTATTAAACTTTATTGTTGATGCAATTCCTCTCATAAATCCGTACTCTGCTGCCGAGTGATATGGCTTTAGTCCGGGAGCATATTTTTTCGGACTGGTTTGTGAAAATGATTTTCCGAATGTCATGCCCGACCAAAAAGTTAACCCCTGTCCGAATTGTAATGAGTAGTCGCCAACAATCACCTTTTTTAGTACACCAATTTTTTCAGCCATAATAACTCCGGAGTAGTAGTCGAATCTTGTTTTGTTTGGTGGTTTAAAAAATTTCTCTCCCGGATCTTTTTCTGCTGTAATTCCTGCTTGTATTTTTCCGTATGATGCAGTGTATCTTAAGTAGTGTTGCCAAGGCGTTCCCTGAAATGCACTTTTGGATTCCTTTTTAACATATCCTTTTTGTTGCTCTATAATGCGACCGGTTCGTATCATTAAATCTTGTTTTAAATATTTTTTTGATGAAGTTTTTTTTCGAGTTTCTGAGAATGTTATAAAAGGTTGTAGATTTTGTAATGTAGTGTGTGTTACGCCTTCAATATCTTGAAGTTCGTAGATGGTAAAAACCGGTCCAAAGTATTTTACATATTTTAGAATATTGTTGATCTCTAGTGAGCTAAGAAAAAATAGCGATTGTAATTCGGAGGCAGTGGCGGTATTAATATTTATAGGATTGCGTAAAATAATGAGTAAATCGTTTGTTATTTGCGAGAAGTCTGCGTTATCATTTTTTTCTACATAATTTTCTAAAATATTTTCTATCACCTGCTCCGGATTGTCGGGTGTGGTTTGTTCTTCTATCTGCGAAAGCAAAATATTGTTTGAAGATAAAAATAGGAGTAGCGTTATTAGAATTTTGGTTTTCATGTTTAATGATTTGAGATTAAGGTTGAGATTAAGGTTGAGATTAAGGTTGAGATTAAGGTTGAGATTAAGGTTGAGGTTAAGATTAAGGCTGTCATAAATTAATGGTGTTGGATGATTGCATGGCGGTTATATAAACCTTACCGTAATTAAAAAGAGTAAGAGAGTGTTGCTTGTGGCGAAAATCCTAGCGTTTGATGCATTGTTGAGGAAATATCGAATGTAAATGAGTTTATATTAACGCCAAATCCGAAAGAGAGTATTTCGGGTGATGTAGAGACGCCCCCTCTGGCAAATAGAAAATCTTTTAATTTATACTCTAGAGCAATAGAATAATCTTCTTGTCGATTCGATACTTTTTCTATCTGTGTAAACATGAGTAAATTATTGGAAATAGTGAGCATGGAACCAATAGTGATTGCTGTGGGGATTCTTTCGTTAGCGTTTTCCGATATTTTTACATTTAGCGGATTATAGATATGTGACCCAATAATTAGCTTGTCGGATAGTTGGTATAAAATGCCAATGTCGAATGAGATGGCATTGGTTTTATTAAACTCTTCTGCTGATGTTTTTATAGAAAAGTAATCGAGCTGTATTCCTAACGAGAATTTTTTACTTAATAATTTTCCATATGACAGACCGATAAATGTCTCTTTATAGATATTATCGCCAAAAAAACTTCCTGTTGCCGCTATTGTTCCATATTGTGTAGGATATCCTATTGCAATGCTTTGTGTACTTAACTCTGTAACGCCATATTTGTTTTCGTAAAACAGTGATGCTGTCGGGTGTTTTAAGAGTGACAGTGCAGCAGGATTATTTCGTGTTGCCCAGATGTTTGCCAGACAAATACCTTGATTTCCCAGCGCTGCTGCTCGTGATCCGTATGATGAAGGAAAATGAGAGGCGTGACTTTTTACTGTTGTAAGCAAAAGCAAAAGTACAATGGCTTTTTTGAGTGTTGCCATAATCATTTTTTTGCGGTAGAGAACGTAAAGTGGGGGTGTTCTAAACCAGAGTTAGTGAATAATACCAAAAACATATCAAAATGAGCGATAAAAATTGTTTCTTTTTCTCTTCTTCTTTGTTTAAAAATAATTACGTAGCTAAGGCTATGAAGTGATTTTTAATCGCAAATAAGAAAAAAACAATTCAATTTTTTTATCGATCATTTTAACACGTATTTGGTTTAATTTCTATAAAGATAAGAAAAAAACAGATAAAAAAAGAGAGGCTCTCATAAGAAAGCCTCTCTTTGTATTGTAAATATGTTTGTTAGCTTATAATAATTAAGCGTCAATATTAGCATATTTTGCATTATTCTCAATAAAATCACGTCGTGGTGGTACTTCGTCGCCCATAAGCATTGAGAATGCTCTGTCTGCTTCTGTTGCGTTATTTATAGTAACCTGACGTAAAATTCTTGTTTCAGGATTCATTGTAGTGTCCCATAACTGAATATCATTCATCTCACCAAGACCTTTATATCGTTGAATATGAATACCTTTTTCACTGCCATCAGACGAAAAACGCTGTACCGTAGCAATTCTTTCCTCTTCTGTCCAGCAATAAACCTCTTGTTTACCTTTTTTTATCAGGTAAAATGGAGGAGTGGCAATATAGATATATCCTTTATGAATCATATCTATCATATAGCGATAGAAGAAAGTAAGGATTAGAGTTGCAATGTGGCTACCGTCCACATCGGCATCCGTCATAATAATGATTTTATGATACCTTAATTTTTCTAGGTTAAGAGCTTTTGGATCGTCTTCTGTACCAACAGAAACTCCAAATGCAGTAAACATGGCTTTTATCTCCTCATTTTCGAAGATTTTATGTGGCATAGCTTTTTCCACATTAAGGATTTTACCACGTAAAGGTAAAATTGCTTGAATCATTCTGTCGCGGCCTGCTTTTGCAGTTCCACCCGCAGAATCCCCTTCGACAAGGAAAAGCTCTGTTTTTTCAGGATCTCTTTCCGAACAGTCGGATAGTTTTCCGGGTAGGGTAGAGCTAAGAAGAACATTTTTCCGTTGTACTAACTCACGTGCTTTACGAGCTGCATGACGAGCTGTAGCGGCTAATATAACTTTGTTAACAATTATTCTTGCTGATTTAGGATTATCTTCGAGGAAATATTTTAGCTTTTCGCTGATCATTTGATCTACGGCGCCCATTACCTCTTTATTACCTAATTTTGTTTTTGTCTGTCCCTCGAATTGTGGTTCAGCTACTTTTACCGAGATAATTGCTGTAAGCCCTTCACGGAAGTCATCACCACTAATATCAAATTTTAATTTGCTAAGCATTCCCGATTGATCAGCATAGCTTTTTAAAGTTCTTGTTAAGGCTCTACGAAATCCTGCTAAGTGAGTTCCTCCTTCGTGAGTATTGATATTGTTTACGTAAGAGTGTAAGTTTTCGGTGAAAGTGGAGTTATAGCGCATTGCTACTTCAACAGGAACGCCGTTTTTCTCTCCTTCTATATCTATCGACTCTTCAAAAATTTTCTCTTTCGATTCGTCTAAATAATCTAAGAAATCAGGAAGCCCTCTTTCCGAAAAGAAGCTTTCTGAAATGAATTCACCTTCATCGTCTTTTTCTCTCTCGTCGGTAATTGATAACGTAATGCCTTTATTAAGGAATGCAAGCTCACGTAATCTTGTTGCAATAGTGGTGTAATCGTATTTTTCTACAACAAATATCGAATTATCGGGAAGGAATGTTACTTTAGTTCCTCGCAGTTCTGTTTCCCCAATCTTTCTTACATCAAAAACAGGTTTCCCTATTTTGTATGCTTGTTCCCATATTTCGTTGTTACGATAAACAGTTACTTTTAAATCGGTAGAAAGAGCATTAACACATGAAACACCAACTCCGTGTAGTCCACCCGAAACTTTGTATGATCCTTTGTCGAATTTACCTCCGGCATGTAGTACTGTCATTACAACTTCAAGAGCTGAACGCTTCTCCTTTTCGTGATAGTCCACCGGAATACCACGACCATTATCTATAACTGTAATTGAATTGTTTTCGTGAATAGTTACTGAAATAGTGTCGCAATATCCTCCCATTGCTTCATCAATAGAGTTGTCAACAACTTCACTAATCAAGTGGTGCAAACCTTTTTCGCTGACATCGCCAATGTACATCGCAGGCCTTTTTCTTACTGCTTCAAGACCTTCTAGTACCTGAATATTGCTCGCACCGTATAAACCTTTTTCTTCTTCGTTTACTTCGCTCATAATCAAGATTTTATAATCGTTCCAAATACATGTTAAATTTAGAGATAAAAAAATGAATTGTTTTTTTGCTTATTCGCAATTAAAAATTATTTCATAGCCTTAGCTACGTAATTATTTTTTAAACAAAGAAGAAGACAAAAAACAATTTTTATCGCTCATTTTGATATGTTTTTAGATCATTACTTTAACCAGACAAAAGTAGGTGTTTTCATTGGATTTTCATAGATAAATACTAATAGAATTTCTATTTTATTTTAAATAAAACAGGTGTGCTAAAAGACTGTAGACCAGTGGCTTTAAAACTTTTTTAAAAAGACCTAGAATGAGTATGTTACGCCTCCCATAATATTTAGTCCGTAAGACGGATAATTGTAGTAGAGGTCATAATTTTGACCTAAAATATTGTTGATATTTAAGAAGG
>JAYEOD010000285.1:0-13561 GCA_034722575.1 Bacteroidota bacterium
ACGAGAGATACCAAGAGCTGTAACAACAACACCTTCGATATCCATCATTTCTGATTCCAAAACAACGTTCATAACATTTGAAGCGCCAATTGGTATAACTTTTTTGATCATACCTACAAAACTAAATTCTAATGCTTTTGCATTATCATTTACCGTTAAATTGTAGTTACCATCAAGATCAGTTGTAGTACCAGTAGTAGTACCTTGAACAACAACAGAAACACCTGGAATTGCATTTCCATCAGCCGCACCAGTTACAGTACCTGTAATTGTTCTTTGTGCTAGCACTGCCTGCAATCCTATAAAGGACATCAGCGCAAGCATAATTGTAAATTTTCTCATAGTTTAATTAGTTTTAGTTAGAATTAAAAGGTTAAGCGTTAAACTTATCTTTCATGTGTTTAATAATTTGATTTTCATTTGTTGCATACAACTCTCCATTAATAATCAGCTTATGTAGTAGTAGCTGAAATCGTGAATAATTTATGCTTTAACAATTTTAATTAATAATTACATCTATTTAATACACAATAAACCAATATTATAATACAAAAACAATAAATAATTCAAAGCGCATTCTTTTTTTTAGTTTAGTTAATCTTCACCATACAGTAGTAAATAATGGTGAAAGTTACTCGCAAGATATAAAATATATTTTATACAACAATAAAATTGTTAAAAAAATCTAAATTCAATATCTCTAATAATAAATGTCACAATTATTTCTATTCTATCTCGCACCTGCCTAAATGCAAATATATAGATATTTCGGAACATTCCTTATGTTTGCAAAGAAATAGCAAACAAACATATTGAAATGAATAACACTAATATTTTTCAGGAAGTTACAAATAGTAACGAGCTACAAAATGCAATTAATACAGAAGACGGATTAATTTTATATTTTTATAACGACCATTGTGCTCCATGTCTCAGTTTACGACCTAAAATAATCAACTTACAGAAAACTGAATTCCCGAAAATGAATCTTCTTTTCATCAATTCAGAAGAGAATCCTGAGATACCTGCTCAATATGGGATTTTTTCCAATCCTACTATTCTGATATTTTTTGATAAAAAAGAGTATCTGCGAGTAAGTAAATATGTATCTGAACACCAATTAAAAGGTGATATATCACGTTTATACAACATGGTTTTTAAGAATTAACATCTGATAAAAAGAAAAAGGGAGACCTAATAACAGGTCTCCCTTTTTTAAAAAATTATCCTAAATCACCAATTTCATTTTCAACCTCTGTCAATATCTCAATGCTTTTTACAAGCTCTTTCATTATATTATGATCACTATAAAGAGGTCTGTCGATTTCTAGAAAGTCGACATATTTTCTGATAACGCTATGAGCTTTTTTAACACCATTGCCAAAGGCATACTCTCTAAAATCGAGTGCTTGTGCGGCTGCCATATATTCTATACCTAAAATACCGTAGGCATTATCAAGGATCTGCATGTTTTTTAAGGCGGTATTCATCCCCATAGATACAAAATCTTCTTGATCGGCAGCAGCCGGTATCGACTGCACAGAAGCCGGGGCAGACAATATTCTTTGCTCAACAATTTGCATATCGGCAGTGTATTGACTCAGCATCAGACCGGAAAACATACCTGCTCCTTTTGTTAAAAACGCAGGAAGCCCAACACTTAACGCAGGATTATTCAATCTATTCATGCGTCGCTCAGAAAGCACACACACCATAGTAATTGCAGCACCCGCCATATCCATAGGTAACGACACCGGAGAGCCTTGAAAATTAGCACCACTCAGCTGCATATTTTCTTCCGGAAAGAAAATCGGATTATCGCCAACGCCATTCAGCTCTATTTCTACTTGCGATTTAGCATACTTTATAGCATCGTGTGCTGTGCCTATAACCTGTGGCGAAGAGCGCATAGAATAAGCATCCTGAACTTTACATTTTACTCTTTTCTCTTTTAAATCGCCGCCATCAACTAACTTACCAATAGCCACAGCACTACGTATAGCCCCTGCAAAACCCCGTACTTCGTGAAGCTTTTTAGTGTATGGCCCCATATTCGCTTTTAAAGCCTCCAGCGACATAGCAGCAGCAATTTCTGCTTGTTTTAAAAAATTATTCGCATCATAAATAAATATTGCACTCATCGCGGTAAGCACGTTCGAACCATTTATTGCAGCCAATCCATCTCTGGCCTCTAATCCAGGAATAAAAATTCCGGCAGCATCCATAGCATCTTTACCATCCATTAGCTCGCCCTTATAAAAAGCTTTTCCTTCGCCCATTAAAAGCAGTGCCATTTGCGACATTGGCGCCAAATCGCCGGAAGCTCCAACAGAACCTTTTTCACAAACAAACGGAGTAACGCCTTTATTAAGCATCTCGACATACGTTTGCGTGATAATTAATCTATTACCTGAATTTCCATGGGCATGCACATTAATACGTCCCAACATAGCTCCACGCACATGTTCTTCCGGCATAGCTCCACCAATGCCTGCTGCATGATTATATATAAGATATTTCTGAAAATCTTTAACTTGATCATCATCCAGCACAACCTCCGAAAACTCCCCAATCCCAGTATTTACGCCATACATTATTTCATGATTATCAATTTTTCTTTCTAGCATAGCACGACATTTATCAATACGCACTTCTGCTTTGGGATGCAGCTCTACTTTCTCGTGAAAACGAGCAACATTCACAACTTTTTGCACTGTTAATCCAGCTCCATTTAGTATTACAGTCATAGTTATATGTAATTGATTAGACGGAGATAAAGTTAAAGAAATATTTAATACCAAAAAAACCCGCAAAATCGTTATCACGAAATTGCGGGTTTTTTACCGGTATAATTAGAATCTCTCTATAAAGTCACGGTGCAACTCTATTTTGAGATAAAAATCAAGTTAAACAGTTTTTATTCAGCTATTTGAAATAATCACGTCGTAACTAATTCTGAAATTGCCGACTTTATGGACAAACACTAATTAAATACCTTCTATAAGAGCATCGGGAACTGATATTTCAACCTCTCGCATAAAATCGATAGATTTAGCAATATGCGGATACATCACCTGATCATCTTCCACAAACGGAACATATTTTCTATACTCTTTAACAAATGCCTCTAAAACAGGAGACGATTTCATTGGTCTGCGGAATTCTAGTGCCTGTGCGCCATTCATCAGCTCAATAGCTAAAATTCTTTCTAAGTTATGGATAGCTCTGTATGCTTTAGTAGCAGCATTTGCTCCCATACTAACATGGTCTTCTTGACCTTGTGAAGAGACAATACTATCTACAGAAGCAGGTGTAGCAATTTGCTTGTTTTGACTAACAATAGAAGCAGCAGTATATTGGGGAATCATAAAACCGCTATTTAACCCCGGATTAGCAACTAAAAACGAAGGAAGTCCGCGTTGTCCGGAAATAAGTTTATATGTTCTTCTTTCAGAAATACTACCCAACTCAGCAATAGCAATAGTAAGATAATCCATAGAGAGAGCTAATGGCTGTCCGTGGAAGTTACCTGCACTAACAATAATATCTTGATCAGGGAAAATAGTTGGGTTATCAGTTACTGCATTAATTTCGTTAGAGAATATCTGAGCTACATAATTCATAGCATCTTTTGAAGCACCATGCACTTGAGGGATACATCTAAAAGAGTATGGATCCTGTACATGCTCTTTTTTACGATTAATCAATTCACTACCTTCTAATAAACCTCTGAAAATTTCAGCTGTTTTAATTTGTCCTTTTTGATGACGTATTTGATGTACCTCATCAATAAAAGGCTCTTTTCTACCATCAAAAGCATCCAACGACAATGCACCAATCATATCCGACAACTGCGATATACGGAATAATTTCATCAAACTAAACACACCAAAAGCACTCATAAACTGCGTACCATTAAGCAATGCCAAGCCCTCTTTCGATTTTAATCCAATTGGATCCCATCCTAACTCTTTATTTACAACAGCAGCATCTTGTTTTTTACCTTTATAATTAACCTCTCCTTTACCCAACAAAGGTAACGACATATGCGCCAAAGGAGCTAAATCGCCTGACGCTCCTAATGAGCCTAACTGATAAACAACAGGAAGCACATCATTATTATACATATCTAACAAACGCTGAACTGTTTGAAGCTGTGCTCCTGAATGACCATATGATAACGACTGCGCTTTAAAAAGAAGCATTAATTTAACAACGCCTTGAGGAACTTCATCGCCGGTACCGCACGAATGCGACATAACAAGATTTTCCTGTAAACGACCTAAATCTTCTTTAGACACTTTTACATCACACAAAGAACCAAAACCTGTAGTTATACCATAAATAGGCTCATCTTGAGCACCTACTTTTTCATCGAGATATACTCTACATTTTTCTATTAGCTTTTCCGACTCATCAGAAAGTTCTATTTTTGTATTAGTCTTAAAAATTTGAAATACTTTATCAAAAGTTAATTTCTCGGGACTTATTTTATGTGTATTCATAATAATTTTCTTTTTATTAATTGATAATCAATAGGTGTATAATTTAAAACAATATTTTATAATAATGTTTTAACAATACATACTCTCTCTGTTAATACAAATCAAATATTTCATCATCCACCTCATAATCAATCTATTTTATTTTAGAAACAAGTTCTTCAAAACTTACTAAAGACTGCTCACCGGTCTCCATATTTTTCAGATTTATTTTATCTTCCTGCATTTCATTCTCACCAACTAAAGCAACAAATCGAATACCTTTTTTATTAGCATATGTCATCTGCTTTTTCATTTTAGCCGCATCGGGATACAGTTCTGAAGAGACACCTTCTTTACGTAACATATTTACTTTTTGATGGCAATATTGCTCTTCCTTAGCACCAAAATTAACAAACATAATTTTTGTTGATGCCACAACATTTTCAGGAAACATTTTTTCCTCTTCCATAACATCGTAAATACGATCAGCGCCAAAAGAGATTCCTACGCCGGAAACATCTTTTAATCCGAAAATACCTGTAAGATCATCATATCTACCGCCACCACAAATACTTCCCATAGAAGTATTTTTTGCTTTCACTTCAAAAATAGCACCGGTATAGTAATTCAATCCGCGCGCCAGCGTAAGGTCAAGATTCACGTCAGCAGCAATATCACATGTTTCAAGAAAATTAAAAACATACTCCATCTCATCAACACCTTTCAATCCTATTTCAGAATCTTTTAGTACATCTCTAAGAGTAGTAATTTTTTCACTAACAGAACCTTGCAGCATAATAACGGGCTGCAATTTTTCAATTGCTTCTTTAGGCAAGCCGCGTGCTAATAATTCTTCGTTAACCTTTTCGAGACCTATTTTATCGAGTTTATCGATAGCAACAGTAATATCTATCATCATATCCGGGAAACCGATATATTCAACTATCCCGGCAAGGATTTTTCTATTATTAATAAGAATTTCGGTTGCAATACCTAAACGAGAAAAAACCTCATCGATAATCTGAACCAACTCCACTTCGCATAAAAGCGAATTAGAGCCAATAACATCAGCATCGCATTGATAAAATTCTCTGTAACGTCCTTTCTGCGGTCTATCAGCACGCCACACAGGCTGTATTTGATATCTTTTAAAAGGGAATGTTATTTCATTTCTATTTTGCACCACATATCGCGCAAAAGGCACTGTAAGATCGTAACGAAGTCCTTTTTCAGATATTTTTGTTGTAATCTTAGCAGAATTCTTTTCATTAAGAGTATCGCCATGTACTTTCGAGAGAAAATCGCCTGAATTCAACACTTTAAAAAGCAATTTATCGCCCTCTTCGCCATATTTTCCAAGCAGGGTATCCAACTTTTCCATTGCCGGTGTTTCAATCGGCTGAAAACCATATAATTTATATACCTCTTTAATGGTATTAAAAATATAATCGCGTTTCACCATTGTTTCAGGCGAAAAATCTCTTGTTCCTTTTGGTATTGATGGTTTCATTAAAAAAATCTCTTAAAATTAAATACACTATATTATAACGGTCGCAAAGATAATATTTTATATAAATGAACCGAAATTAGTTTTAACAGGATTTTCAGGATAATAACAAGATGTTTTTATACGCATTTTTCACAAAATGTCCATTAACGTTTTGTGCTCATAATTTTTTCCAATTTAGAAGTAGCAGCACTCCAATCGAAATTTTTATTTACGAAAGCAGCACCATTTTTAGCAAGGTTTTTTGCCTTTTCGGGATTATTTAAAAGAGAGATTACATATTGTGCGTAATCTTGTTTTGTTGTTCCTATCAGCACATCCTTTTCGGGAATCGCGTTAAGCGAATCGTTTGCTAACACAGACGTAATGCAAGGAATTCCCATTGCCATAGCTTCCAGAAGTTTATTTTGGAGTCCGGTACCAATATTCATAGGGGCAATAAATATTTTAGCCGCGGCATAACTCTCTCTAATATCATCAACCCATCCGGTAACTTTAATTTTATCGGTAGCAAGCGCTTTAACGCGTGGCAGCGGACTAGCGCCCGCCAAGGTTAATGTTATTTCGGGATTTGTTTTGTGTATTTCGGGAATTATTTCATTGGCCAGATACTCGGCACTATCCACATTTGGCGCATAGCTCATATTACCTATAAACACCAAATCGTATTTTTTCTCAATTTTTATTGGCTTAAAAAAGTCCATATCAACGCCATTGCCAATAATATGTATCTGCTCTCTGTCTTTATGATCAATCCACACTCTATCGGGCTCTGCAATAATTGTTTTATTATCGAAACAATCAAAAACCTTTCTCTCATACCTCTTTAAGCGCGCTGCTTCAAGATAAAAAACAGGTTTTTTATACCACGCTTCCGTTTGTGCACGGCGATAAATATTCTTTGAAAAAACATCTTGATAATCTATTGTAGTAGAGACCTGCTGTTTTTTAACATACTCGGCCACACGCACTAATTGCGCATAGATATGATCGGGCTGATATTTTTCAATTAATTTCTTAATCTGCTTATGAGCCTTTTTATTATAATAATATCCTACTTGTAATGGTTTTCCGTTAAAAAACGCCTTTACTATATTACACGCGCTACCAAATTTCGTAAGTTTTATTATATGTAATTCCGAAACAATTTTTTTCAACTCCGAAAATGCATCAGGATGAATCTCCTCATCGCTTAAAGCGCACAAAATTATTTCATGTTTTTCAGCAAGGTGACGAAGCTGATGATATGCACGTAACTTATCACCCTTTTCTATAGGATACGGTACTCTAGGCAGCAGAACAAATAGCTTCATAAAATTTTATCAGTTTCTCAATTATCTTATAATTATCGTGATCTCTCTTTAATAAATGCAACGCATTTTCACCAATCATCTCAGCAAACTGTTTACTTTCAACAAGTTTTTCGATAGAAGCCGCAAACTCTTGAGGCGTATCAGCCAGCATAATATCTTTTTCATGCGTACACATAATTCCTTCTGCCCCAATAGTAGTTGATACAATTGGTCGCGCAGCAGTCATCCCTTCAATAATTTTAATTCGTATTCCACTTCCCGAAAGCAGCGGCACTATCATTATAGCTTTCGATTTAATAAATTGCATAGCAGAATCTACTTCTCCAACAACCTTTACATTCGCATAACTACTATTAGTAAGCCATTGTGGCATATTTCGTCCGGCAAGGTATAAAGGCAAAGAAGGGAATTTTGCATTAACCTGTGGCCACACCTCATCTAAAAACCATTTTATTCCCTCTTCATTAGGCATCCAATTCATTGCGCCAATATGAAACAACGATGGAAATTCCGGTTCTACATCCTCCGCATCATACTCATCAGTATATATTGCAAAGGGAATATCTATTACATTTTCATTGATGTTTTTAAAAAAATCGCCATCATTTTTTGTTATAGCAGCAATGCCATCAAATTTCTTTATCGCATTCAGCTCATACTCCTTTAATGTGTTTGCCAGATGCGTGAGATAGAATCTCTTTAAAGGATTTTTTGTTGTATCAGCAATTCGCTGCCATATAAGATGCTCTATATTATGAGCTCGCAGTACAATTTTAGCATCAGAATATTTCCTTATCTCTTCGATATAAGGAGTAATAAACAGTGTCTCGAACTGAACAATATCGTAAGTATCGGATAATAATATCTCTTTTATTTTATCGGAAAAAGAAGATGAGATAAAACGCTGTACGTGATACGATTTATTAGAAAACAGATTAACAAAAGCATTAAGAGGTTTTATTCTCAAATCGAGAAACTCCAGCTCAAGTCCTGTTTTCTGAATATATTCATCAGGCACATCATTAATATCGATATTATATTTAAAAGAATTTATTGCAAGTACTTTCACCTTATGCCCTGCTCTAATCACGCCATCGATAATACGATCCATTGCTATTGGACCGCCCTCTTTGGCAGGATAGGGTGATTTATTACAAATAAAAAGAATATTCATAAAATTATTTTATCAAATCAATTACCTTTTTTTTTACCAACTAAACGTCTGCCCATCTTACGCCATCCATCGGCATCAAGAATAGGTGCATCGGTGGTTGCTTTTAACACTAAAAATAATCCCAAAGGAAATAACACTATCGAAGCTAACCACATTCCTTCCCACACAGGCAACACGCCTGCCTTAACATACTTTTCGCCCGTAATAGATAAAATATGATAAAACACAAAAAAGCCTATCGAAACCACTAACGGAAACCCCAGTCCACCTTTACGAATAATTGCCCCCAGTGGTGCGCCAATAAAAAACAGCAACAAACAAGCAATAGAGAGAGTAAATTTTCTATGCCACTCTACCTGATATTTACGAATTCTTCTCTCTTTCCGGTCGAGATGTTTCTTAACAAACTCAGCCTCGTTTTTATTCTTCCGAGCCGATGTTAAAGCGATATCCAATATTGCTGCCTGACTTTTGTTATTATATCCTGCTAAAAAATTATAATCAACACTATCCACATTAACATAAATAGTATCTTCTTCCCTAACATACTTTTCTACACTATTTATTGTATCGTTTAAAGGTTTTAGCTTTGAATAAAAGTACCAATTCTTTTTATTAAATTTTTCTGCAAAACGTTGTTTCCTTTCTACTATTTGTTTATTCAAAGAATCCTCAGCATATTGTAACTGATCTAGATTCAACATATGATAATTATTCTTAAAAAGGTCTTCGTTGGTTCTACTAAGATCAAACCCTCCCATATCGAAGGTTATAGTTTGCTTTTGAAATTTTGTTCTACGAAAAGGTCGCTTTCTAATATTTTGTCGTCCTACATCCTCTACATAATTCTCGCCACTATACAACTCCAATACCAATTTACTTTTATCAGGAGTCATCGCCATAATACCGGAATCGGCAATAGTAACATTTGTATTACCATCGTCCTTAGTATGATCGTAGATAATTACACCACGAATTGTTTGTCCGTCTTCATCTTTTTCTTTAACACGCAACACATAACCTTCAAGATCGTGATAATAAACCCCCTCACCAATATTGAAAGCCATTTTATGTTCGCGCACATCATACAATATGGAGCGAAATTTCAAATTAGCAATAGGCATTACATTATTAGAAAAAAAGAATGCTCCAATACTAATAAACACTGTCAGTACTATCAGAGGGATCATAACTCTTTTTAAAGAGATACCTGCTGCTTTCATGGCAACAAGTTCATACTTCTCTCCTAAATCGCCAAAAGTCATTAACGACGAAAGAAGAATTGATAAAGGCAATGCCATTGGCACAAATGTCGCAGAAGCGTAAAAGAGCAACTCCCCAATAACGTACCACTCCAGTCCTTTCCCTACCAAGTCGTCGATATATTTCCACAAAAATTGCATCAACAAAACAAACAGCGATATAAAAAAGGTTATCACCAATGGTCCGCTGAAAGCTTTTAATACAAGTTTATATAATTTTCTCATTCACTGTTTTAATTAGAGCAACAAAGATATATGTTTTTTAACAGGATTTACAGAATGAAACGAGCCATAATAAAAATTTTAATGCACACGAGAATGATGGATTGATTGATGATTGATTGATTGATTGATTGATTGAATGGATAACATAATTCCATTTCAATGGATCAAAAAAATTAGTTTAATTAGTTTAATTCGATGAAAAAAAAATAAACGGCTATTATTTGAAGTTAAGCCTAAGATTAAAAAAAATCAATAACAATTAAATGCCAAATAGTTTATAACTTTGTAACAAACTACAATTCCATATGAAGATAATAGAAATAACATCTAAAAAAGAGATAAAAGAATTTCACGAAATACCACATCATATTTACAAAAATCATCCTCACTGGGTATGTCCGTTAGAAAAAATAGTGGAAGATGTTTTTACACCATCTCGCAATGTATTTTTTAAACATGGTACTGCAACACGTTGGATATTAAAAAATGACGCCGGAGAGTTAATAGGAAGAGTAGGTGCTTTTATTAATGAGAAAAAGGCTTATACATTTAATCAACCAACGGGAGGAATGGGATTTTTTGAATGCATTAATAATAAAGAAGCAGCGTTTTTACTTTTCGACACTGCAAAAGAGTGGCTTCAGATTAAAGGTATGGAGGCTATGGACGGCCCTATTAATTTTGGAGAAAACGACAATTTCTGGGGTTTACAGACAGATGGGTTCGACCACAAAGCAGCTTTTGGAATGAATTACAATGCAGAATATTATGCTGATTTCTTTGAAGAATATGGCTTTAGCATGTACTTTGAACAAACAACAAATCTTTTAAACTTAAAACAAGATTTCGATTCGCGTTTTTGGAAAATAGCTGATTGGATACGACAACGTCCGGGATACTCTTTCCGCCACTTTACATATAAAAAAGCCGATAAGTTTGTTAAAGACTTAAAAACAGTATATGACACAGCATGGCAGTTTCACGAAAATTTTACTCCTATTAATAAAAAAGATCTATATCACTCTTTAGAGGAAGCCAAACCAATTATCGACGAAGAACTGATTTGGTTTGCTTATCACGATGATGAGCCAATAGCCTTTTTTATTATGTATCCCGATTTAAACGACATTTTACAACATTTTAAAGGAAAAATTTCCGGTTTTGGACTATTGAAATTTTTATGGCTGAAACACACGAAAACAATTACTCGTTCCAGAGTAACCATTATGGGAGTGATACCAAAATATCAAAAGATGGGTGTTGAATCGGGGATTTTTTGGCATGTTTTCGATAACCTAAAACAAAAACCCCAATATAAAGAGGTAGAACTTTCGTGGGTAGGCGATTTTAATCCTAAAATGCGAAAACTACATGAATCATTAGGAGCCACTTTTTGGAATAAACACATTACATACAGATATCTTTTTAACACACAAAAAACTACGAAACGCTCAACAATAATTGCTATAGACACCAAAGAGCAAGCAATGAAAAATAAATCATAACATTGACACCCTTTTTTTTTTGATAATTGTCATGTAGGATAAATAGAGTAATTTTATTAATATTGCTCATTCGTAATAAGTAAACGTAAAAAACACTTCTTATTTTTATGTTTATGGATTATTAGGCACATAAAGAAGATAATTAGTTATTAACTTAAAATTATTATTATGAAAAAAATTGTACTATTAGGGCTAGCCCTAGGTATAGGCACGTTAGGCTTTGCGCAAAAAGCAAACATCCCTAGCAACCTAAAAAACAAATCAGCTTTAGTTGAGCCAACAACAGCTGAGACCTTCAATTTCAACAAAAGTCCTAACCAAACTACTTCTACAAAAGGAGTTACAAGTTTAAGTGAGGCGCACATTGGTAACTCACGTTACGATTTACAAACAAACAGCACAACTCAGAATAGAATTTATGCTTTCGCAGATGGCACAATAGGAGCTACATGGACTCAAGGTTTTGATGATCCTAGCTTTGCAGATCGTGGTACAGGATATAACTATTTTGACGGCTCTAATTGGGGCGACTTACCTACTGAAAGAATTGAGCCTGCTCGTAACGGATGGCCTTCATATGCTAACTGGGGAGCAAACGGAGAAATTACATGTTCTCACTCTGGTGGTAATGATGGATTAATTCTTTCTCATCGCGAGAATAAAGGTACAGGAGACTGGACTTTTACTTACCTTCAAGGACCTGATGGAAACCTAGACTTATTATGGCCACGTATGGTAACAGGTGGTGAAAATAATGAAATTATTCACGTTATTGCAATTACACCTCCTACAGCAAACGGTGGAACTATTCATGAAGATCTTGATGGTGCACTTCTTTATTCTCGTTCTAACGACGGTGGAGAAACTTGGGCAATTCAAAATCAAATTATAGCTGGTACTGATTCTGAATCAAATGTTGGTTTTGTTGGTGATACATATAGTTGGGCAGAACCAAAAGGTGACAACATTGCTTTTATTGTAGGTGATAGTTGGACTGACTTTTTTATGATGAAATCTGCTGACGGTGGCGATACTTGGGAAAAAACTATTATATGGACAAACCCTTACCCAATGTGGGAAGAAGGAACTGTTACAGATACTTTTTATGATATTGACGGTTCATTCCATATCGCTTTAGACAACAACAACAAAGCTAATGTAGTGTTTGGCGTAAACAGAGCTCTTTGTGAAAACGGAACAGATAGATCATGGTTTCCTTGGGTTGACGGTATAGCATATTGGAATGAAGACATGCCAACTTATAACGACGGAGGCATTAATGATTTAGATCCTGACGTTTTAACAGAAGCCGGAAATCTTATAGGATACGCTCTAGATGTAAATGGTAACGGCGAATGGGATATTTTAAGTAATGACGACAATCCAGCAAAATACGATGTATCACCTTCTTCTATGCCACAAATAGCTGTTGGTAACGATGGTGTTACATATTTTATTTATGCTTCAATAATGGAGACTTTTGATGATGGAACTCAAAACTATCGTCATATTGTTGGTCGTGCTTCAGCAGATAACGGTACTACTTGGTCTGAACCTGTTGACCTTACCGGCGATGTTCTTCATATGTTCAACGAATGTGTTTTCCCTAGTATAGCTGCAAATGTTGATGGAGATTTTATTCATATGGTTTACCAATCTGACGCTGCTCCAGGGTTAGCTGTTCGTGGTGACGAAGATGATTATACTGACAATAAATTAGTTTATTTAAAACTTGATAAAAACGAGCTTGGATTAACTACTGAAATTGCAACTCCAGCAATAAATACTTTTAACGTATCACAAAACTACCCTAACCCATTTAACGGAAAATCAACTGTTTCTGTTGAATTAAATGAAAATGCAAATCTTAGTCTTGAGGTTATTAACCTTGTTGGACAAAAAGTATTTGCGGTTTCTAAAGGACAAGTTAATGCAGGTACTCATAATATTGAGATAGATGCTTCTAATTTTAAATCAGGAGTATATTTCTACAATGTTAAAGTAAACGAAACTACAGTAACAAAAAAGATGATTGTTAAATAATCATTCTTTTTACATGTTTAATCAAAAAGGTCGATTTGCAATGCAAAT
>JAYEOD010000286.1:0-2647 GCA_034722575.1 Bacteroidota bacterium
TTATTTGGTGTTTTTAAATAATCGTAACTTATAGATATATAGATTATACAATTTGAAAGCATTCTAAATAAAAATATTTATCTCTTCATAAATTGTGGGTAGAATAAAAATACTAATTTTGCTTGTAGAAAAATAAACAAATTATTAATCAAATAAATTATTTATCATGGCTTACGTAATTAATGATGACTGTACTGCATGTGGAACATGTATTGACGAGTGTCCTGTAGAAGCTATTTCTGAAGGAGATATCTATAAAATTGATGCTGATCTTTGCACTGACTGTGGCGCTTGCGCTGATGTTTGTCCTGTAGAAGCTATCCATCCTGAATAGAGTATTGCAGTAAAAATTAAAAAAGCCGTTTAAGATTTTCTTAAACGGCTTTTTTAGTTTTAGGAAGATTTTTTTTAAAAATAGATCTCCTGATACTCGAAAGAGGGATAGCCTTTTTCGCCGCTTTTGTTATAAAACCCTTTAAAGCGAAGTTTAAAATATTTATCCGACAGAGTATTATGCAGTACGTAGCATAAGTTTTCTTGCATCACGTAAGTAAAATTGCCTGAAGTAACATCTCCCGAAAGCTCTTTCCAGTCGTAGCCAATTACATCTGCGTAAGCTAAATAGTTAAAAGCATGAATGTTGTCGGCAGTAATGTTTTCGTACGATACATTAGTTATTTCTGCTGTTTTTATGTGGCTTTTGTTTATTAAAGCTCCTGTTACATTCATAGGGAAAGGCGTTTCGCCGTCGTATAGCATCTTAGAATACTGAGTAAACAAAATATCCCAATCGGTGCTGATAGGCTCGATATTTTTTACCTCGCCGTTGTTATTAAAAGAGAAGGAGACAAAATTCTTTTCCGGATTTTTTGATATTTCGAAGTTTTGGATATTTGTGCCATTCATATCGCTAAAAGCGAAAAAATATTTCTCGTTTTCCAGTTTCTCGAAAATAACTTTTTTAAAGTCTAACACAGTGCCATTTTCATCAGAGCCTCTGTCTATAACATAAACTTTTGGACTTTCGTCTCTCCAGTTGTTAATGGCTGTAGAGTCGAGTGAACCTGTTGCAGCATCGAAACTCATTTGTATTTCGGCAGAATTTATCTCCTCTTGTAAAGAGGTGCTTTCGCTTTTTCCGACCTTCATATGTTTCGAGCTGTTTAAAATAATATGCCAGCCATTGGTAGTGCTCTCAAATCCTAAATCCCAGTCCGATTTTATGTTTTTCGATACCTTTTTTTTATTTTCGAGCGAGTAGTAAATTTGAAATTTATATGTCTCTGTTAATGCCACCATATCTATTGTAGAACCACTCGGAAATGACTCTTGTGGTATAATATCATCTTCTTCAATATTTTTTAAACAGCTTGTTAACAGCAGTGTTGATATGAAAAGAATAACAATTTTTTGCATAATTTTTATCTGTTAAAATGATATGTAAGTCTGAAAAAATAAGTTCGTCCGTAAGCTACAGACCTTGAGGAGCCATATCCGCGATAAGCGCCGCCATTATCGCCAATAATATTAATATCATTAACATTAAAGGCATTTTTTACTCCGGCAACCACGCTAAAGCGATCGGCTAAAAAATTTCTGTTTACCGAAATATCCAGCATATGATAGTCCTCTTCTCTGTTTTTTAATAGGTTATTGTCAAAATCTACCCAATATCTTTCGTGCTCTCCGGTGTATTTGTAGTTCAGTTGCAGATTAGTTTCTATATCCGTAAAGAAATATTTTGCTGCAACGCCTATTTCAGGAGAATAAACATAGTTAGTATTATCGATAATAGTTTTGTCGATAACACTTTTTGAGCCAATATTTGCTATCCCTAAATTTATCGACAGTTTGTTTCCACGCTTATAACTGAATTTTATCCTGTAACCGCGTGTTTTATAATTATCGAAATTTTTATAGATGTAAAATACATTTGTGTCGGGAATACTGTTTACAATAGTAATTTCGGTTTGCTGCAGCAGATCAATTTTATTATCAATATCATTAAAAAACAGATCCGGTTCTATCGAAAAAACAGAATTGTCGTTCTTAACAGAATATTTAATATTCAGTTGAAAGTTATTAGATTGCTCTGCTTTTAGATTTGCATTTCCGCGTATGTCAACAAAATGGTTAAAATCGAGATATAATTGTTTTAACGCAGGCGCTCTAAATCCTCTGCTATACGAGCTGCGCACCATTAAATTATCGAAAATATCGTACTTAATATTTATCGATGGCGTTATCGGTGGATTATATTCAGTATTATAAGCAAATCGCACACCACCTTGCAGCAGTAGTTTCTTGTATGGATGATGCTTTGCGCTGATGAAAATAGCATAATCGTTAATTGACTGTTCGCGATCTTGTATTTTAGCTCCTGTTCCTGTTTCCAGATTAATATCAAATCCTACCTGATAATTAAAAAGTATAGAATCTCTACGATATTTACTCCATACACCACGAAATTGCCCGGCATAAAATTTTGTAGTGTCTAAATCGCCACTATTTGTCGAAAGAGTGTATTCTTCGGTAGAGAGGTCCTTGCTATAAATTTCTCTTATTCTGTTGTAGTAGGAGTAAGAGGCACTTACATCAATATAATTATCTTTTATTGTACCGGTAAGAAAAGCTTTTTGATTAGCGC
>JAYEOD010000287.1:0-2646 GCA_034722575.1 Bacteroidota bacterium
TTTAAGTTCATGTGAAATGGTTACCAAGCGCAAACAATTTTTTGCGCCTGCAACACGTCGAGTGAGATATCGTTCAAATTTATTAGTTGGGTTTTGGTGAATTTCATAAATAAAAGGTTTTTTAAATAATATATACCTATGAATAAAAAGGAAAGCGATATTGACTCAATAAAGCAGATTTTTACTGAGTATCTGGAGGTTAATGGGCATCGTAAGACTCCTGAAAGATATACAATTCTTAAGGAGATTTATTCTACTGATGGACATTTTGATATAGAGACTCTTTATATCAGGATGAAAAATAACAAGTATCGTGTTAGCAGAGCTACTCTTTATAATACGATTGAATTATTATTGAATTGTAATCTTGTTATTAAGCATCAGTTTGGGAACAATTGTGCAGAGTTTGAACGTTCATATCGATTTCAGCAACACGACCATTTTATATGTGAAATGAAAGATAAACATGGTAAAGTAAAGGTGGCCAAAGTGTTAGAATTTTGCGACCCTCGGGTGCAAGAGATACAAAATGCTGTGGAAAAGGAATTAGGGGTAACAATTACTCATCATTCGTTAACATTTTATGGGGTGTGTAACGATGATAAAGAAAAAGAAGTCGAATAGAGAGACTAAAAAAGGGTTGAACAATATAATTTGTTCAACCCTTTTTTTTTGTTTCTCTAAAATAGAGAGCGGAATAATTGGATATTGAGGTTTCTCGAAAGAAAAAAATAGTGTGATGTTCAATTGATATAAGTATTAAAAGAATGTTAAAATATACTCAATTATTATTTCATGTGATATTATTGATTAAATTTGAGAACGAAATTGTAGAACAGATAAACAGGCTTTTAGTTGGTTTTTCTGGAATAAATAAAAATATAAGCAGATGAAGGTTGATGTATTATTAGGATTACAATGGGGAGACGAAGGAAAAGGAAAGATAGTAGATGTACTAACTCCTAAATATGATATAATTGCTCGTTTTCAGGGTGGCCCCAATGCCGGGCATACTCTAGAAATAGAGGGGGATAAGCATGTATTGCATATTATACCATCAGGAATATTTCATAAAGAGAAGTTGAATATTATTGGTAACGGGGTTATTATTGATCCTTTTATCATGAAAAATGAGTTACTTGGTTTGGAAGCAAAAGGAGTACAACCGAAAAACAATCTTTATGTTTCTAAAAAAGCACATCTTATACTGCCTACTCATCGCATGTTAGATGCTACTTATGAAGCTTTTAAAGGAGAGCAAAAAATTGGTTCTACTTTAAAAGGTATTGGACCTACTTATACCGATAAAACTGCAAGAATTGGCTTACGAGTAGGGGATATATTGTCGAAAGATTTTAAACAAAAATACGAGAAGCTTAAACAACACCATATCAAGATAATTACTGCATATGGGTTTGATTATAAATCGCACAAAATCGATAGTTTATCTTTTGATGAGTATGAGAAGCAGTGGTTTGAAGCATTGAAAAAAATTCAAGAGCTAAAGATTATTAATAGCGAGAATTTTATCAACACAAAGCTAAAAGAGGGTAAAAAAATTCTTGCTGAAGGAGCACAGGGCACCTTGCTGGATGTTGATTTTGGTAGTTTCCCGTTTGTTACTTCCTCAAGTACTATCACTGCCGGCGTGTGTTCAGGATTAGGAATAGCTCCTAATAAAATAAATCGCGTTTTTGGTATAGTAAAAGCATATTGTACCCGAGTAGGTAGTGGCCCGTTTCCAACAGAATTGTTTGACGCAGACGGTCAAAAACTTCGTGATGATGGTCATGAGTACGGTTCTACTACCGGACGCCCTCGCAGATGCGGATGGCTTGATATTAATGCTCTTAATTATTCGGTGATGTTAAATGGTGTTACTGATTTGATAGTTACAAAGGCTGATGTTTTGGACGGTTTTGATACTATAAAAGTTGCTGTTGCTTACGATGTTAATGGAGAAAAAACTAAGGAATTTGATTTGGATATAGATTCTAAACCTGTTTATGATGAGATTGAAGGGTGGAAAAGCGATATTACTTCTGTGAAGGAGATTTCCGGTATTCCTTTAAAACTTGTTGATTACATTAAATATATTGAGGAAAAAACAGAGGTGGGTGTCTCTATACTATCTGTTGGTCCGGATAGAGATCAAACCATTATAATTAGTGATGATTTTAAATAGAATAATTTAATTGGTATTATTATGATGCTGAGGTTATGCTTTAGCTGATGTTATATCAAAAAAAAATCCCGGTATATACCGGGATTTTTTTTTGATATACATTTATAGTGTTATTTTAATTTTCTAGCAACCTCAATTGTTTCATATCCTTCAACAATATCGCCAATCTTTATATCATTAAAATTTTCGATATTAAGTCCACATTCGTAGCCTGATCTTACCTCTTTAACATCATCTTTAAAACGTTTCAGAGAACCAAGTTTTCCGGTATATATTACAATACCATCGCGAATAATTCTTATTGGAGTGTTACGAGTAATTTTACCGTCAAGAACCATACAACCTGCAATAGTACCTACTTTAGTAATTTTAAATGTTTCTCGTACTTCGATATTACAAATAATTTTTTCTTCAATATCAGGTGATAACATACCTTCAATAGCAGATTTTATCTCTTCAAT
>JAYEOD010000288.1:0-2631 GCA_034722575.1 Bacteroidota bacterium
AGGCGAAAAGTATTGTATGCAGGAACTCATCAAGCGTCACAAAGACAGAGTTTATACTTACATTTTGTTGATTGTAAAAAACACCGATGTTGCAGATGATTTGTTTCAGGATACCTTTATTAAGGTTATAAATACTCTTCGTTCAGGAAAGTATAAGGAGGAAGGTAAGTTTTTGCAATGGGCTATGCGTATTGCTCATAACTTAATGATAGATCATTTCCGGAAATCGAAGCGTATTCCTGTTATGGATAATAAATATGATGATTTTGATATTTTTGATACTATCGAAATGAAAGAGTTGTCGGTAGAAGAGAAGATAATTAAGCAACAAATTATTAGTGATGTTCGTGATTTAATAGAGTTTCTGCCTGATGAGCAGAAAGAGGTATTAAAGATGCGTCATTATGCTGATATGAGTTTTAAAGATATAGCAGACCAAACGGAAGTGAGTATTAATACCTCCTTAGGTCGTATGAGATACGCTTTGATTAATATGCGTAAGCTTATCGAAGAGAGGGATTTGTATTTGGTGTAAAATTGCGAATTTGGTTTTTAGTAGAAAATATTTTTTTTTCAGGTATAATAAAATTATAAACAATTACGTTGTGTTTATATTATGTTAAACCAAAAAAAGTTTATGGATAATATTTCTACTTTAAATTCTATACTTAAAAAAGCGTATAACGAAGTTATGATGGCAGACGAATCGTCGCCATTAATAAAAAATGCTTGCCCTAGTAGCCAAATAGTTTATAGTATAATAAACTATTCGAGGTCGTTGGTTGTTAAAAAAAGTAAAAATCATGGAGTGGTTAAGTTTGTTGAAAATTAAAAGGAAAAAAATCCCGGATAATATTATTCGGTTTTTTTTTGTGGTAATTAGTTAACTTTTATAGATTTGAGAAAACAGGAGCGTTACGATAAATTTTTAAATTATTTTGCTGAAAATAAGCCTGTGGCAGAAACAGAACTGGTGTATAATTCGGCCTATGAATTATTGGTGGCGGTTATTTTATCTGCGCAGTGTACCGATAAAAGAGTGAATATAATAACACCGGCTTTTTTTAAATATTTTCCTGATGCCGAAAAATTGGCAAAGGCGGAGGTGGGTGAAATATTTGAGCTGATAAAATCGTGCTCTTTTCCTAATAACAAAGCAAAGCATTTGTTGGGAATGGCTGTGACTTTGACTGAAGAGTTTAATAATATTATGCCTTCGGAAGTTAGTGATTTGGAAAAATTGCCCGGCGTAGGTCGTAAGACAGCAAATGTTATTGCTTCTGTGATATTTAATAAGCCTACTATGGCTGTCGATACGCACGTTTTTCGTGTTGCAGAACGTATCGGCCTTACGGTAAATGCTAAAAATCCTTTGCAGACAGAGAAGCAACTTATAAAATATATCCCTCCCGAAACAATCCCTATTGCTCATCATTGGTTGATACTACATGGTAGATATATTTGTAAAGCACGACGACCACTTTGTGATGAATGCCCTTTAACAGAATTTTGTAAGTATTTTAATAATCGATCCTCTACAAAATAAATACGATTTTTTTTATCTCAAAATTGAGTCGCGGCGCGACTGTATAGACAGACTCTAATTAGCGCAATAACTTTACGGATGGTGTTTAATGATAAGTGATTAGAGTTTTATTAATAGAATTTTATTTTAAAAGCCTGTTTTAATTTAATTTTTGTAAATTTGTTAATGTCAAATTACGAATCTAGCTTTTGTGAAACTCCCTGTTTTATTGATTGTTTATGAATGGTGAATTATGGTTTTATAAGAATTCATTTTTTAAATAATAATAGGATTGTTATCACTTTATTTGGAGAAAACAACGTAAATCTTTAATGCTTTATAAAAATAGTGTTTGTGATTAATATTTGCATTATATTTGCAAATATCAATAATTAAACTTACATAAATATGATACTTTCTTTTAAAATTGAAAATTTTCGGTCAATTAAAGAATCATTAAATATTGACATGACGACAGAGAAACGTTTAAAAGAACCAGGGTTGGAGGACAATTCTTTCATGCAAAATAATAATGAATTACTAAAAAGCATGCTTCTATATGGACGTAATGCATCTGGAAAAAGTAATGTGTTAATAGCATTGAATGCTTTGTTATATTTAATTGATAATTCAGACACTTTCAAACATGGGGAATTATTAAAACCATACGAACCATTCATATTTGACAAGAAATTTATTAACAAGCCTGTAAAATTTGAAATAAATTTTATTACGGTAAATGAAAAAAATAAATTTAAGTATGTTCTTGAATTTAATGCTAATGAAATAGTTTTTGAAGCACTATATACATACCCTTCCGGAACAAAAGCAAAATTGTATGAAAGAATAAAAAATAAAGTTACATATGGAGAATATTATAAGGGTGTAAAAAAGAAAATTGAAAATGATTTATTACCAAATCAATTATTTTTATCAAAATCAGCAAGTAGCAAAATTCCATTTTTAAATGATTGTCATCTGTATTTTTCACAGCACGTATATGTTTCCACCATCCATGATACAGAATACGATAAATCTATTATCAGATCGTTTTCTGAATTATTAAAAAATGATGATAAATTAAAACATAATTTGTTGGAATTATT
>JAYEOD010000289.1:0-2616 GCA_034722575.1 Bacteroidota bacterium
GCACATTATTCTTTTTTTGTGCAGGAACATAAGAAAGTTCATCAACTTTTATTGAACCATCATCTAGAATTAAACCATTTAAAAGTTTTTCAAAATCTTTTTTAATAAATAACTTATCAAGAACAATTTCTCCGGAATTATCACCAAGATACAAAATATTTTTTGCTTTCGCGATGGCTCGTTCTAACTCCTGAGAATCATCAATAGCAAAAGCAGATTTTTCTACCTTTTCAATAGTCTTTAATAAATCGAACTTTTGTGCAGGGCCAAAATCAATGATATTACCCGCTATTGCATAACGCAATGCCTTATTAAAAGGATTTTCAGAAAGCAAAACATTTTTCTCTAACTCTCGAAAAAGAGTTAATATTGTCTTATTATGGTCATTTTTTTCTTCCGAATAAGGATCTTCATCATTAAGCAATTCTCTAAACTTAGCATGAATATCTCTGGCTATTTGCGGAGCAACAACTCCATTATCCAGCTCCGATAGATATTTCAAAAACTCTTTCTTTGCCTTTAACTCATCTACTTCAGAAAAATTATATTTACTTAATAATGAATAAAACGATTTCTCAAAACAAGTATAACACCTACTATCCATATCTCACTCAACTAAATGTATTAAAAAATCTATTGTTAAAATATTAACACATACACACCAAAAAAAACCATTATAAAATTAAATATATAACGGATTTACAACTTCTTTAAATTAATGGTCGCATAAATTAACATCTACCTCAAGAGTGCCCTCAAGGAAATTATTAATCAACTCTTCAACACTAATAATCGCTGCTCCAACATGTACATCAACATCATTTTCATTAAAAATATCAATAGCTTTTTCACCAATTCCACCAACAATAATATCGGTAGCACCCTCTTCTGAAACCCATTTTGGAATAACACCGATTTCATGAGCCGGAGGCATTTTTACTTCTACATCTTTTATTTTCAAACTCTCCTCACCATCAACCAATGTAAAAAAATGAAACTCTTGACAATGTCCAAAATGAGCACTTAATTTACCATCCACTACCGGTATTGCAACTATTTTCATATATTTATTTTATTTAGATTTAATTAAATTAAGTATTTATTTAAAAAAATACCGACACATTTTGTTGATTTATCTAACAATCTGCATAGGTACTTAACACCGCAAAAATAAGAAAAACAAATCGTATCTACAACAATACATAATATCATATTTTAATATTCAGATTCATTATTAATAACGTTATGGGTTACACAGTTAAAAAAAAGTCTGAATCTTAATTAAGAATCACAACACAAAAAAGCCAGTGACTTAAGATCATTCCTTAAGTCGCCGGCTTAACATATCATTAGAAATAATCAATAACTACTTAATTTCCAAACGCTCCTTAAATGGTAAAAAGGTCATAAAATCAGCATGATGAACAATATAAGCTTCGGTAGTTCTTTTTACCATATTCCCTTCGCCCGCGTGAGTAGCTATAATATGACATACTTCGGCAGATACACCACACTCTTCGGCAAGAGAGACTCCTGAAAAAGGATGACGCAGATACTTACCATAATCGCCTTGAATAGCTCTACCACTATCATCTAACACATACTCGAGCAATTTACCAACATCGCAAAGTATAGCGCCTGCTATAAGAACATCCATATCAGCGGTAAGCTCACCATGATACATACTATTAATTTTTTCTCCTGAGTCGCGTGCTATATGCACTACAGAGCGTTTATGATCCATAAAAGTCACTTTCAAATCCGGACCACAAAGCAAAGTAAAAGGTATTCTTTTTAAATCGTCAGCAGTAAGAACACTTCTCTCCAAAGCTAACTCCCATGTTTTAGCAGTGGTTTCACGGATTTTATCATCCTTAATCCACTCTATTTCCGGCCAAAGGTTTAATATATCTCTTTTCATATTTTTATATTTTACTTTTTCACAAAAATCCCTATCAAACTAATTTTAAAACAAAACGAGCTGTTTTTTTATAAAAAACAGCTCGTTAAAAATAAATTGACTTTATAATTTAGCTATAATAGCATCAGCCATTTGAGCTGTAGAAGCAGCGCCATTTTCAATAACATCTGCCCTACCACGCATTTTAAGCATATCGTAAGTACGCACCTCTTTTGCTGAAATAACTACAGCAATAGCTTTACGGATTTTTTTAGCGATATCAAACTCCTTAATATGATCAAGCATCATACAAGCCGACTCTATCATAGCAATAGGATTTACAATAGAAACAGCATAATCGGCATATTTAGGAGCTGAACCATGAGTAGGTTCAAAAACGGCAATACCGTCTGCACTTATCTGTGCAGAGCAAGCAAAACCAAGACCACCAATAAGCCCTGCAAAACCATCAGAAATAATATCTCCAAACATATTTCCTGCAACTAATACACCATAAGTCTCAGGATTTTTTGTTAGCCACATCATCTGAGCATCTATATTAGTGTTATATAGAGGAATGTTAGGGTAATCATTTTTTTGAATCTCCTTAGCCATCTGAAACATCATGCCGGAAGTCTCGCGAATAACATTAGGTTTTTCACAAAGAGTAACGCTGTCATATCCATACTGTTTTGCATGTTCAAAAGCAGCACGTA
>JAYEOD010000290.1:0-2611 GCA_034722575.1 Bacteroidota bacterium
ACATATGGTTATGCAGGGTCTTTACTTCGGGACCGATGCCAACGAGGTCGCCAATGCTGCAGGTGCCGCTCCGCAGATGGGAACAACGTTCGATCCCGGTCAGCTTGAAAACGATACAGCATACTACCATCATTACAAAAGTGCTGATGGTAATTCTAATTTTGTATATATTAATATAAAAAATAAAATTTCCGGTTACTGCATCTACGAAAGTGATTTTGTTCCCTTTACAGGGATTTTAAATAATAATAAATTTATTCTGAGAAGACGTTGGTCGGAAAATATTGTTTTTGATGGTACTTTACTTGATGGTAAAATATTAGGGAAACTATTTTCGGAATCAGAAATCACTGGGAAGGATATAAAATTTTATAAGCAGGAAAGGCATTACATTTTACCGCTGCATCAATATGCTATGTATAAAGAGATTCCTTTAATAGCAGACGTTCCCTCCTCGCCTACCGGAAAACTGTTTTTAACCACCATTTTGCCCGATAATAAATATCGACATGCCAAAAAATTAAAAAATAAAATATTTGAATTCTTTCTGGACGATTCAACATCTTCTCATATTACGATAAAAGAAATTTTTGATTTAACTCTAAAGCAATTTAAGAGACACTATATAAAAGTAAATAAATCGCTTTATCAGGATTTTTCAGGGCAATGTGTTTCATGTAATTGGATTAAGCAAAAAAATGTTGATGTGATATATAATGATGAACGATTTCTTTGCATGAGCCTGAATAAGTACGCTTTTACAGGTGGCGCACATGGTATTATGATTTCTGATTTTTTGAATTTCGACCTTGTTAATGGTGAGATTTTATCTTGCAACAAACTCTTTACCAAAGAAAACAAAAAAATAGTTAGTAAACTGTTAGAGACTGAATTAAGAAAAAAATACAATATTTCCGACAGTCAATCTATTACCGAATTTGGTTTCTTTTCGGATAAAATCCAGCCTACATCAAATATTTATATTACAAGTCTTGGAATAGGATTTGTTTACAATGTTTATGAGTTGGCGCCTTTTTCTTTTGGAACAATTGAACTATTTTTGAAGAAAGAACAAATAGAAGAGTTATTAAACAATAATTTCTATTAACGAAACATTATAGCTATGAATAGTATATCTGATATCCAAGTATTCATCAGTAAAGTATTTAATTTTTCATTATTAAATACCGAAAATATTTCGATACAATTAGGTGATGTGTTTTTTCTTGTTTTTCTGATACTTATCACCAAACTTTTTCTGCGATTAACAAAGAAAATCGTTTTCAGAAGTCAAAAAATTACACAGCTCTCTAAAAGTCATTCCTTTACTATTTTTAAAATAACCAAATATTTTATTATCACTATTTCGGTAGTTATAGGAATGCAAAGTTTGGGCTTAAATTTAAACTTTTTACTAGCCAGTTCAGCAGCACTGTTTGTTGGTATAGGACTTGGTATTCAAGATGTTTTTAAAGATGTTATCTCCGGTATTATATTACTTTTTGGTAAAACAATTATTGTAGGCGATGTTATTGAAGTTGATGATATTGTAGGACGTGTTACGGATATTGGTTTTAGGGTATCCACTATACGTACACGACAAGATATTGACATGGTTGTTCCCAACTCAAAATTTATTAACGATAATGTTGTTAATTGGTCATTAAATAATCAAATCACACGGTTTCAACTTAATATAGGTGTTGCTTATGGCTCTGATGTTCAGCTGGTAAAAAAAGTATTATTAAAAGCTGCAGTTACCAATAAAGAGGTGTCAAAAATAAAATCTCCTTTTGTTCGTTTTGCCGATTTTGGAAATTCCTCGTTAGATTTTCAACTCTTTTTTTGGTCGGAAAATATTTTTAGAATAGAAAATATTTTAAGTGATCTTCGTTTTGAAATAGAGGCACAATTTAGAAAAAATAACATAACAATTCCTTTTCCACAAACAGATGTGCACATTTATAAGCAAGAGAATTAATTAGTGCTTGTCCGTTATTTCAGGATTAGTTACGGCGTGACTTTTCAAATAACTGAATAAAAACTGTTTAATTTCTTTTTATCTCAAAGTTGAGTCACACCGCGACTTTATAGACAGGTTCTAATTATACAAATTATACCAAAAACATATCAAGTCATCTCTCCTATTTAATCCGATGTACTATAAACAATATATAATATTAAATTAATGTTAAGTTGATTTAACTTATTGTTAACTTAGTGGTTTAATATATACAAACATTACTGTGTATTATTGCAATGTAAAATAAAATACAAATATTTACACTTTATGGAAAACGTCTATCTGATTTTAGTTGTGGTACTTTTTGCACTGGCCATCTCCGATTTAATAGTTGGAGTAAGTAATGATGCGGTAAACTTTTTAAACTCTGCCATCGGCTCTAAAGCCGCTCCTTTTAAAGCTATTATGTTAATAGCTGCTGCCGGAGTGTTATTTGGAGCCACTTTTTCGAGTGGTATGATGGAAGTAGCAAGAAAGGGAATATTTCATCCTGAGATGTTCTTTTTCTCCGAAATAATGCTAATATTTTTGGCGGTTATGTTAACCGATATTATTTTATTAAACGTATTTAATACTTTAGGACTACCC
>JAYEOD010000291.1:0-2606 GCA_034722575.1 Bacteroidota bacterium
ACAATAATAGAATCGGGGTTAGACATTCCTAATGCAAATACAATTCTTATAAACGATGCTCAAAATTATGGACTAAGCGATTTGCATCAACTTCGCGGACGCGTTGGGCGCTCTAACAAACAAGCCTTTTGCTATCTACTCTCTCCTCCTCTAACGTCGCTAACAGCCGAAGCCAGAAAGAGACTGCAAGCGCTGGAACAATTTTCTGATCTGGGCAGCGGTATTAATATCGCTATGCGCGATTTAGATATCCGTGGAGCAGGAGATATTCTGGGTGCAGAACAGAGCGGTTTTATCTCTGATATAGGATATGAAATGTATCAGAAAATACTCACCGAAGCTGTTAACGAACTAAAAGAGAATGAGTTTAAAGAGCTTTATAAAGACGAAAAATCTGAAATAATTGTATCGGACTGCCAAATAGAAACCGACTTAGAGATTCTAATTCCGGATGAATACATTACCAATATTGCTGAACGACTGGCACTTTACAAGGAGCTCGACAGTATTGAAACAGAAGAAAAATTACAAAATTTCGAGATAAACCTTATCGATCGCTTTGGACCTATTCCACAATCTATAGTAGAATTATTAAATACTATTCGCTTACGCTGGATAGCAAAAGAGTTAGGCTTTGAAAAATTAGTATTAAAATCGGACAGAATGGCTTGTTTCTTTATTGCCAATCAAGACTCCGACTATTTTCAGTCATCGGTATTTTCGTCTATACTTTCGTATATACAGCAAAATCCACAAAAGTGTAGAATAAAAGAGAACAAGAACCGACTAAGTATGTTATTTACAAATATCGATAGTATTAAATCTGCTTTAAGCACTATTACACCTATTAAAGAAATATCTGACAAAAACAAAAAAAGTAGTTAGATTTGTCATTCAAAATAAACCATATATTATGAAAAGAATTTTTTACCTGCTATTTATCATCACTCTTGCGCTAAACATAAACGCTCAAGAAACAGGATATTACAATGGTGCCGCCGGCAAATCGGGCGACGAATTAAAAAGTATTCTAAACGATATTATTCAAGATCATCAAACACTATCATACTACTCGGCAAAAGCATTTTTTAAAGAATCGGATAAAGATCCTAATAATCCCGACAATGTAATTCTTGTATATACAGGTCGTTCGCAGGGTATAAACGACTTTCCTAATACAGGAGATCAATTAAACAGAGAACACGTTTGGGCTAAATCGCATGGCGATTTTGGAACAGAACCTCCAATGGGATCCGATTATCATAACTTAAAACCCGCCGATGGATCGGTAAACTCTTCTCGTAGTAATCTTGATTTTGATAACGGTGGTGTTACACACCCCGAAGCAACAGGATGTAGCTACGACAACAACTCATGGGAACCTCGCGACGAAGTAAAAGGCGATATTGCCAGAATAATTTTTTATATGGCAACACGCTACGAAGGCGAAAATGGCGAACAAGATCTTGTTGTTGTTGATGAAGTAGATACATATCCTAATGCAGAACACGGAAAATTATCTGCTTTATTAGACTGGAATATGCAGGATCCACCGGATGATTTTGAGAGAAATCGTAATAACGTAATTTTTAGCTGGCAGCATAACAGAAACCCATTTATCGACAATCCCGAATATGCTAATCTGATATGGAATCAAGCCACTCCAAATGCAATTACTATCGACAATATTGCAAAAACTCCCGAAACTCCAAGTGATGAGACTCCGGTAACTATTTCGGCAAATATCAACAGCAACGAAGGAAACATTAACTCTGCCATAATAAAATGGGGTAATTCATTCGAAACTCTCGACAACGAAATTACAATGAGTGCTGATGGAGATCTATTTTCAGGCGACATTCCTGCACAGCCCGAAGCAAGTACAATTTACTATCAAATTATTGCTCAAGACGAAACTAATAACAACACATCAATAACTTACAACTACTACGTTCCTAAAACATTTATTGGCACTTTAGTCTCTATTAACGATATACAAGGCCAACAAAACGTTTCGCCTATGGCGGATGAAATTGTTGATGCTTCAGGTACTCAAAACTTAAACTACGGAGAGGTATCTACTTCGGGAATTGTAACCGGAAATTATGGAGAATTTTTCTTTATTCAGAATGGAGAAGGTGCTTGGAATGGCTTAATGGTTTACAATGGCTCTAACCCTAGAATAGGCGATAGCGTTATTGTTACGGGAATAATAAAAGAGTATTGGGGAGTAACCGAAATGGCTAATGTATCGGATTTTTATCATATTGCTTCAAACAAAATTCTTCCTGAACCAACGGTAATAAATACCGGCGACGCTAGCGAGCAATACGAAAGTGTTTTAGTAAAAGTAATAAACGCTAATTGCACCAACGATAACTACCAACAAAATCATTTTATGTGGGAAGTAAATGATGGCAGCGGCGCTTTAAAAATTCACAACAGCTCTATTTATACTTACGACCCTACAGAATCGATACGATATACTATAACAGGGCCATTAAACTTCAATTTCGACGAATTTAAAATCGAACTGCGTAACGATAACGACGTAAATGTTTATTCCGACGGTTCCGCTCCGGAAATTTCTGAAGTAACAGCATCAG
>JAYEOD010000292.1:0-2603 GCA_034722575.1 Bacteroidota bacterium
AAAGAAGTTATAAAAGTTATTAGAGCTGAAGTTAGTAACGCATACGATCGTACATTAAATATTCTTCGTTCTCGTATCGACCGCTTTGGTGTAGCACAACCAAGCATTCAGCCTATTGCTGCTACCGGACGTATTATGGTAGAATTACCGGGTATTAAAGAGCCGGAGCGTGTTCGTAAATTATTGCAAGGTACTGCAGAACTTGAATTCTGGGAGACATATAAATTCAATGAAATTTCTCAATATTTTGGTGAAGCAAATTCTAAGCTGGCAAAAATTGTAGGGCAATCTGATGCCAAACAAAAAATTGAAGCCGCTAAAGAAGAAAAAAGCACTGAGAAAAAAGAAGAATCCTCTTCTAAAGACCAAACTACTGAAGAAGAAACTACTTCTGATTTGTTAAAACAAATTGAAGAGAGTGACACTACAGCTACTGATCAAGATGCTTCTTTTGCCGAATATGCTAAGAAAAATCCTCTTTACGCTTATCTTCACCCATCTTTTTATCAAGATAAAAGTGGACAATATTATGCTGCTCAAAGGGCTGAGGTTGGTTATGCTGCAGTTCAAGACACAGCACGTATCAACAGCATGCTTAAAAAAGTTAAGAATGTATTTCCTCGCGACCTTAAACTTGCGTGGATGGTTAAACCAGATCCTTCACGTCCGGATGTAGTTGAACTGATAGCATTAAAAATCACTACTCGCGATGGTTCTGCTCCTCTTGGTGGTGGCGTTGTCACAAATGCACGTCAAGATTATGACGCAAACGGTAAAGCAGAAATTTCTATGTCGATGAACTCTGAGGGAGCTCGTATATGGAAACACCTGACTGCCAATAACATCAACCGTCAAATCGCTATTGTTCTTGATGGTTATGTTTACTCAGCACCAAATGTAAATAACGAAATCCCTAACGGTCGTTCTTCTATCTCAGGAAATTACTCTTTAAAAGAAGCAAAAGACCTTGCAAATATTCTTGAAGCCGGTAAACTTCCTGCTCCTGCTCATATTGTTCAGGAAGCTGTTGTTGGACCATCACTTGGTCACGAAGCTATTACTTCAGGTTTATACTCTTTCATATTTGCTTTTATTGCTATCTTACTTTTCATGATTTTATATTATAGTAGAGCAGGATGGGTTTCTAACTTTGCTCTTCTCACCAATATGTTCTTTTTGTTTGGTGTACTTGCTTCATTAGGAGCTGTACTTACGCTACCCGGTATTGCCGGTATTATCCTTACTCTTGGTATGGCAGTAGATGCTAACGTAATTATTTACGAACGTATCAGAGAAGAGGTTCGTTCAGGAAAAGGTATTCAATTGGCTATTACAGATGGTTATAAAAATGCATACTCTGCTATTATCGATGGTAATATTACTACTCTGTTAGTAGGTATTGTACTTTATATATTTGGTTCAGGCCCTGTTCAGGGTTTTGCTACTACATTAATCATTGGTATTCTTTCTTCACTATTTACTGCTATCCTAATTTCCAGAATAATTTTTATATGGTTATTAGATAAAAACAAAACTGTTAGTTTTGGTAATAAAGTTACGCTAAATGCTTTTAGTAAAATCAATATTAAATTCATCGAAAAACGTAAGATTTTCTATGCTTTATCAGGTATTATAATCGCTATTGGACTTACCTCTTTATTTACAAAAGGATTAAACGAAGGTGTTGACTTTGCCGGTGGTAGATCATACGTAGTTCGTTTCGACCAAAAAGTTAATCCTGATGACATCAGAGCTGATTTAGCTAAGGTATTTGAAGAGTCTCCGGAAGTTAAAACGTTTGGCCCTGATAAGCAGGTGAAAATTACTACTAAATATCTTATCAATGACGAATCTATAGATTCTGACGATAAAGTAGAAACAAAACTTTATGAAGGATTAAAAGGCTCTTTCAAAAATTCTATCACTAAAGAACAATTTTTATCCGATTCTGACGGTAAACTTATTGGTAAATTAAGCTCAGCAAAAGTTGGACCAACCATTGCCGACGACTTATTAAAGAAATCATACATGGCTCTATCTTTTGCTCTTGTAATGATATTCTTATATATCGCAGCTCGTTTCCGCAAATGGCAATTTGGTGTTGGCGGTCTTGTTACATTGGCTCACGACTCATTAATAGCTATTTCAATGTACTCGATATTTAGTGGTGTTTTACCATTTAGTTTAGAAATCGACCAGTCAACAATAGCAGCAATACTAACCATTATTGGTTACTCTATTAACGACTCGGTAATTATTTTCGACCGTATTCGTGAATACATTGGACTACATCCAAAACGCGACCTAAAAGACAATATTAACTCAGCTGTAAACAGTACTTTAGGACGTACATTTGTTACTTCAGGTACTACACTGCTTGTGTTATTAGCTATCTTTATATTTGGTGGTGAAATTATTAGAGGATTTATATTTGCATTGATTATTGGTGTTATTGTAGGTACTTACTCTTCAATTTTCATCTCTACTCCGGTAGCATACGACCTTACTAAAAATAAAATTCCTGATACTATAAAAAAATAATAGTATTGTTTTATTAGACATCTAAAAAAGCCCTGATTGATTAATCAGGGCTTTTTTTTATT
>JAYEOD010000293.1:0-1460 GCA_034722575.1 Bacteroidota bacterium
GATAAAGAGTTTGTTGAGAAGTATGTGAACAAGGAGGCATATGCGCAATATGCAGGCAGATATGTTAAAAATGCTTATGATGAGACATTAGCAGAAAAAGATTCTTCGTTAGATGTTGATTTGGCTGTTATGCTTAAGATGAATAATCAGGCGTTTAGAATTGAGAAACATACTCACAACTATCCACACTGTTGGAGAACCGATAAGCCTATTCTTTATTATCCTCTCGATTCGTGGTTTATTAAAACTACTGATTATAAAAAGAGGATGTTAAACTTAAATGAAACGATTAACTGGAAACCGGAATCTACCGGTAAAGGAAGATTTGGTAAATGGCTCGAAAATCTTGTTGACTGGAATTTGTCGCGCTCTCGTTATTGGGGAATACCTCTCCCTATCTGGACAACAGAAGATAAAACAGAACAAATTTGTATTGAATCTGTAGCACAGTTTAAAGAGGAGATAGCAAAATCGGTTGCCGCAGGTTTTATGGAGAGTAATCCTTTGCAGGATTTCGATCCTAATGATATGTCGAAAGAGAATTATGAGAAATTCGATCTCCACAGACCATATGCTGATGATATTGTTTTGGTTTCGGAAAAAGGAGTTAAAATGGTTCGTGAAGCAGACCTTATTGATGTTTGGTTCGATTCAGGCTCTATGCCTTATGCTCAGCTTCACTATCCATTCGAAAATAAAGAGTATTTTGAAAAAAACTTCCCCGCAGATTTTATAGCAGAAGGTGTTGACCAAACTCGTGGATGGTTCTTTACATTGCATGCTATTGCTACAATGGTTTTTGATGGCGTTGCATACAAAAATGTGATCTCTAATGGTCTTGTTCTCGATAAGAATGGAAATAAGATGTCGAAGAGATTAGGTAATGCTGTGGATCCTTTTGATACAATGGATAAGTTTGGAGCAGATGCTACCAGATGGTACATGGTTACAAACGCTCAGCCTTGGGATAACCTTAAGTTTGATGAAAATGGTATTGGTGAGGTAAGAAGAAAATTCTTCGGCACTTTATATAATACATATGGCTTTTTTATTTTATACGCTAATATCGATGGCTTTAAATATGCTGAAAATGATATTGCATATGATGAAAGACCGGAAATTGATAGATGGATACTCTCTGAACTCAATACCTTAATTAAAAAGGTAGATGAGAATTTTAATGATTATGAACCTACCAGAGCAGGACGTTTGATATCTGAATTTGCTTACGGACACCTTAGTAACTGGTTTGTTCGTCTTTCGCGTCGTCGTTTTTGGAAAGGAGATTATACTAATGATAAGATTTCTGCTTACCAAACTCTATACAAGTGTTTGGAAACAATTTCTATTATTATGTCGCCAATTGCACCATTCTATAGCGATAAATTATTTAATGATTTAAATAATGTTACCAAACGTATGGATGTTGACTCTGTGCATTTGGTTGACTTTACTGAGTA
>JAYEOD010000293.1:1470-13191 GCA_034722575.1 Bacteroidota bacterium
ATTGACAAAGATCTTGAAGAGAGAATGCAGTTTGCTCAGCAGATTTCGTCACAGGCATTATCGTTACGTAAAAAATTGAATATCAGAGTGCGTCAGCCTCTAAATAAGATAATGATTCCTGCTTCATCAGAGAAGTTTATTTCTCAAATCGAAAAGGTTAAGGATTTAATACTCTCTGAAATTAATGTTAAAGAGGTTGAGTTTTTGTCTGATACAGAAGGTGTATTGGTAAAGAGTATAAAGCCTAATTTTAAAACCCTTGGTCCAAAATATGGTAAAATGATGAAGCTTATTTCCAAAGCATTTGCCGGTATGGAACAGGAGGATATTAATAGTTTAGAAAAAACCGGTGAATTTGTTTTTGATATCCAAGGAGAAAAAATTACTGTAGTGGCTGAAGATGCTGATGTTGTTACTGAAGATATTCCAGGATTAGCAGTCTCTAATGTTAATAATATTACTGTTGCTATGGATATTGATATTACACCGAAACTTAAAGAGGAAGGCCTTGCTAGAGAGCTTATTAATAGAATACAAAATTTGAGAAAAGATTTAGGTTTTGAGGTTACTGATCATATTGATGTTATTATTGAGAATAATAAAATAATAAATTCTGCTGTGGAAAATAATTTTTCCTATATTTGTTCGGAAACTTTGACTAAATCGTTAGGTTTCGAAGATGCTGTTAGCGGTGAAAATACTACCGTAATAGAATTGGAAGAGGGATTATCTACTACTATCCTTGTTCAAAAACACTAAAACTAATTATTATGGCTAAAAAAGATGACCTTAAAAAAAATAAATACTCTGATGAGGAGTTAGAAGAGTTTAAAGATATTATTAATGGTAAACTCGAAAAAGCACGAGGCGATTTGAAATTATTAACGGAAGCCTATACTGCCGGGAATACAAATGACATAGATGATACTTCTCCTACTTTTAAGGTTTTAGAAGAGGGACATCAGGTTCTTTCAAAAGAAGAGAATAGTCGTATGGCTTCTCGTCAAGAAAAATTTATCCGTAATCTTGAAAATGCTTTGCTGCGTATCGAAAATAAGACTTATGGGATTTGTAGAGTAACCGGAAAACTTATTTCAAAAGAGAGATTAAGAAGTGTTCCTCACGCAACATTGAGTATCGATGCGAAGCTTCATCAGAGTAAAAAAATTAAAACGAAAAAATAATTTCACGAGATTTGAAACTTGCTTCCTGGACAATATTTTTAATACTGTTAGTTGATCAGATAGTAAAAATCTGGATAAAAACAACAATGGTTATTGGCGAAGAGATTCATGTTTTTGGCGATTGGTTTATTATCCATTTTACCGAAAATAATGGAATGGCATTCGGATTACAAATTGCAGGCGATTGGGGAAAATTAATTTTGAGCCTTTTTCGTGTTGTAGCAATTGTGGTTATTGCAATCTATTTATACAATATTATTAAAAAACAGGAAAAGAGAGGTTTTATATTTAGTATCTCATTAATTCTGGCAGGCGCTATTGGTAATATGATCGATAGCGCTTTCTATGGATTGATTTTTTCTGAAAGTTATCAAGGACTTGCTCAGTTTTTTCCCGCAGAAGGTGGTTATTCATCTTTTTTGCATGGGCATGTTGTTGATATGTTCTACTTTCCTGTAGTTAAAGGATCCTATCCCGATTGGTTGCCTTTTTTAGGCGGAGATCGTTTTATTTTTTTCCGTCCTGTATTCAATATTGCTGATTCGGCAATTACTGTTGGCGTATTTGTTTTGATTTTCTTTCAGAAAAGCCTTTTTCCTGAAAAAGTAGCTCCACAGTTGAATCAAGATAATTGATGTCTTTTTGATGTCATCATTTAAAAATTACTTCCTGAGTGTTTGGAAATTTACTACTTTAGCATCCTGAAAAGTTAAAAAAACTTTTTTTGCTTTAAAATAATATTAATTCTATGGATAAGAAAAGCGTTGGAAAGATAGCTCAGATTATTGGAGCCGTTGTTGATGTTACTTTTGAGAATGAAAAAGATCTTCCGAAAATTTACGATGCCTTGGAGGTTATTAATCCACAGGGGAGTAAGATTGTACTAGAGTGTCAACAAGATATTGGAGAGTATACAGTACGTACAATTTCTATGGAAGGAACGGATGGTTTGTCGCGAGGACAAGAAGTGGTTGCTACGGGAGCCCCGATTTCTATGCCTGTTGGCGAAGGTGTTAATGGTCGTCTTTTTAATGTTATAGGAGAAGCTATCGACGGTCTTGCTCAGGTAGATACGAAAGAGAGACGCCCAATTCATAACGAGCCGCCAAAATTTGAAGACCTTTCTACTTCTGAGGAGGTTTTGTTTACGGGTATTAAAGTTATCGATCTTATTGAGCCTTATTCAAAAGGTGGTAAAATTGGACTTTTTGGTGGTGCTGGTGTTGGTAAAACTGTCCTGATTCAGGAATTGATAAATAATATCGCAAAAAAATATGAAGGACAATCGGTTTTTGCCGGTGTAGGCGAAAGAACTCGCGAAGGAAATGATATCCTTAGGGAGATGATTGAAGCAGGTTTGATTCAATATGGTGATGACTTTGTTGAAGACATGGAAAAAGGGGGCTGGGATCTTTCAAAAGTTAATATGAGTAAGCTAAAAAGCTCTCAAATTACTATGACTTTTGGTCAGATGAATGAACCTCCCGGAGCACGTGCTCGTGTTGCCTTATCGGGTCTTACGTTAGCGGAATATTTCCGCGATGGTGACGAAAAATCCGAAGGAAAAGATATTCTTTTCTTTATTGATAATATTTTCCGTTTTACTCAGGCTGGTTCTGAGGTTTCGGCGTTACTTGGACGTATGCCTTCTGCCGTTGGGTATCAACCAACATTGGCTACAGAGATGGGGCTGATGCAGGAACGTATTACATCTACAAAAAAAGGCTCTATTACTTCGGTGCAGGCTATTTATGTCCCTGCCGATGACTTAACCGATCCTGCTCCCGCAACAACATTTGCTCACCTTGATGCTACAACAGTATTGAATCGTAAAATTTCAGAATTGGGTATTTATCCTGCTGTGGATCCACTAGATTCTACATCTCGTATTTTGAGCCCCGAAATTGTTGGTCAAGAGCATTATGATATTGCTCAGCAAGTGAAAGAGATTTTGCAACGTAATAAAGAACTTCAAGATATTATAGCTATTTTGGGTATGGATGAGCTTTCTGAAGAGGATAAGCTTGTTGTGCACCGCGCACGCCGTGTTCAACGTTTCTTGTCTCAACCTTTCCATGTTGCAGAACAATTTACAGGTATTCCGGGTGAATTTGTTTCTATCGAAGACACTCTAAAAGGATTTAAAATGATTCTTAATGGTGAGGTTGATGAATACCCTGAAGCTGCATTTCTTCTTGTTGGAACTATTGAAGACGCTATTGAAAAAGGGAAGAAAATTCTTGCCGAAAGTAAATAGTGCGTCTAAGGAAATTATAAAAAATGTGATAGATGATTGTTGAGATAATTACACCTGAAAAAAATATATTTAAAGGAGAAGCTAGTTTGATTCAGCTTCCCGGTATTGATGGCTCTTTTGAAGTTTTGTCGAACCATGCTCCTATGATTTCTGTTTTGAAAAAAGGGAGAATAAAAGTAAAAATAGAACCTGAACAAAAGGAGACGTTTTTCGAGATAAATGGTGGGGTTATTGAAGTGTTAAAAAATAAAGTATTAGTACTTGCTGAATAATTAAAAAAGCCTCGAAAGAGGCTTTTTTTTGTCAAGTATTGATTTAAGCAGACCCGTTTAATCAACTATGAATATTATTTATTGTGCTCCATTTCGTTATAAGGAACCGACATATGACTTTGTACGATATGCCATTTTTCGCCCCTCTTTTCTATAACCCCGGTAAAGCGTAAGCCTTCGAATCTTTTTGCCTGACCATCTAAAGTGTAATTATAGTTTAGTATCTCCGAAAACCATGCTATATTATTATTGCAATTAAGGCTTATGTTTTGATCTGTTACAGAAATATATGTCTCTTCAAACGATTCAAACTGTCTTATAAAAGTGTTTTGGATTTGTTTCCATCCAACAAGTTTTTCGTCCGATTCTGTACCGAAAATCATGATATTGTCATCCGGAGCCCAAATCTCCTTTATCAGTTCAATATTTTTTGTTTCATTGGCTATAATATACTTTTCTAAAAGTAATTGTACATCGGATAAGGACTGTTCTTTATCGCAAGTTTGTTGGCAGCCTCCTAGTAGTAATGTGCCAACTAGTACAAGAATTATTAATTTAATAGTTTTCATGGCTCATGTTTTTTTGTGTAACACTTACTTTCTCCCAAATATAACTAATATTATTGAGAAATACAATTGTTTTTTTATACCTTTCCACTTATTTTATTTCGTGTTACTCAAAAAAATATAAATTATGAGAACTACTTTTGGTTATATACTTGTGTTATTTATTTCACTGACGTATTCTCGTGTTCAGGCTCGTACCGGAGAGGTGATTAAATTATTAAAAACTCCGGGCAATAATCCTACCGGTTTAACTTTCGATGGAAAAAATTATTGGTTGGCAGATAGGCAGGATGATAAAATTTATTGTATTGATATTCATTCTGAAAAAATTATCAAAACAATTGAATCTCCCGGATACTGGCCTATGGGACTTGCGTGGGATGGAGAAGCTTTGTGGAATGTAGATATTAAAGGTGGTATTCCTTTAGCAGAAAATTATGATGCTACCATATATCGTGTCGATCCTAATGATGGTACGATTTTACGAACAGTGAAAGCGCCTGCTAAATGGGTTCGTGGGCTTACTTGGGATGGCAAATATCTTTGGTGTGTAGATCAAAAAAACAATCTTTTAATTCAATTTGATTCAGCTGATGGAACTACTATACGCTCAATAAAAGCTCCTTCTGGAGATTGTCGCGGGCTTACTTACGATGGACGATATCTTTGGGTTTCTGATCGTAGTAATGATGAAATATATATGGTAAACCCCGAAGATGGTGCTGTGATAATTATTATGGATGCCCCGGGAAAGTTTACCAGAGGACTTACATGGGACGGTTCTTCTTTGTGGGCAGTAGATTCGCAAGAAGATCACCTGTTTAAAATAAAAGTTAACGATGGAGAGTATTTTGTGAAAAGCGATCAGCGTAAAGCAAAGGTGGATTTTACATATCAAATTACAAATTATGGTCCTGGGAAAGTGAAAAAAGCAGATGTGCATATTGCTATTCCCGAAAATAGAATAAATCAAACAATTAATGGCGATATAAGGTGTTCTCCCCAATATACCGATATTGTTACTGATCAATGGAATCAAAATACTGCGCATTTTGAGTTTAAAGATATTAAAGCCGGCGAAAGTAGAGAGATTCATATGATTACAACTGCGGAACTTTGTAAGGTTAGGTATTTTATTTTTCCTGATAAAGTAGGACGACTTGAAGAAATTCCAGAAGATATTGCCACACTATATTTGCGAAATAATGAAAAATATCAAATTAATCATCCTGTAATAGTTGGCGGAGTGAAAAAAGCTGTAGCTAATGAAACAAATCCTTATTGGATTGCTCGGGGTATTTTTAATTATGTTATAGATAATATTTACTATGAAATGGTAGGTGGATGGAATACAGCTCCAGCAGTGTTGGAGCGTGGTAATGGTTCTTGTTCCGAATACTCTTTTGTGTATATAGCAATGTGTCGTGCTGCCGGAATTCCTGCCCGATATGTGGGCTCTGTCGTATCGCGTAATGATGAGGCTAGTATGGATGATGTTTTTCACAGATGGGTTGAAATTTATCTTCCAAATTATGGCTGGATTCCTGTAGATCCAAGTGGTGGCGATCAAGGTTCTACGCGTAATCAGGCGCGCTATTTCGGTTCTGTGGGCAATAGATTTTTAATAACAACTCAAAGTGGTGGCGGTTCTACTACAATGGCATGGACCTATAATTCAAATGAAATGTTTGTTACCGAACCAAAAACAAATGTGGTTTATGAGTATTTTGCAGACTGGGAGATTATTGAATAATACCAATTGAATTTCAAAATGGCCGACATAAATTCAAAATATTTTTCTGTTTTACAATCTTTAAATTTTAAGCATAGTTGTAGCTACAGTTCAAATTTGAAGTGCGGTAAAACTGGAAAAGATGAAGGATTTATCGGGTATTTTGATGTTTTATTGGTATAAATAAAAAAAAGCCGCTTCAAGTTATTGAAGCGGCTTTTTTTTTGTGGTGCCACCTGGAATTGAACCAGGGACACATGGATTTTCAGTCCATTGCTCTACCAACTGAGCTATGGCACCTTGGTATTATTTAATTCATCTTTTACAAGAAAAAAGAAGCGATTATTACTTCTTTGTGGTACCACCTGGAATTGAACCAGGGACACATGGATTTTCAGTCCATTGCTCTACCAACTGAGCTATGGTACCAGTTGCGATTGCGGTTGCAAATATAGTATCTTTCCTTTTACAATTACAAAAAAAATGAATTTTTTTTCTGAATTTTATATTTCCCGATATTCATTATTGTTAAAACTCGTTAAAAACCAGTTTTTGAGCGCTCTTTATTATAAATTTGCAAAGAGATGGATGATATGTTTTTTTAAAGTTAAAAAATAGATTATATTATGAATTTGATTATTGATATTGGTAATACAAATACTAAAGTAATTCTGTTCGAGAAAGAGGAGATCATTAGAAATGATCGCTATGATTTTTTCGATGAAAAGGATTTGCAATATTATTTTGTGAAATATCACATAAAAGCAGCTATAGTATCTTCGGTAGGTATCGACGAAAGTAAATTGATTAAAACTCTTGAGAAAAATTGCTCTACAATAAAATTTGATCACAATACATTGTTGCCTGTAAAAAATAGATATCGCACCCCCGAAACTTTGGGGAAAGATAGAATTGCAGCAGCAGTGGGTGCCGAACACGAATTTAAAGGTAGTAATATTTTGATTATTGATGCGGGAACGTGTGTTACATACGATATAGTTTCCGATAAAGGAGAGTATCTTGGAGGAGCTATCGCTCCGGGTAAAAATATGAGGTTTAAAGCAATGCATGCTTTTACCGAAAGATTACCGTTGATATTGCAATCTGACACGTCTCCTGTAATTGGAGATGACACTAAAAATTCAATCATAGCCGGTGTTAATAATGGAATTATTTGCGAAGTGGACGGGATGATAACTTTCTATAAAGAGTTATTTGAAAATCTTATCGTTATTGTTACCGGAGGCGATATGAATTATTTTGATAATAAGTTAAAAAGTAACATATTTGCAAGGTCAAATGTAGTTGCTTTAGGTTTAAATAAAATTTTAAGATATCATTTTGAAGAAAATAATTAGTTATTGCTGGATAGTACTCATTTTTGTTGTGTTTTTTGTTACAAATCTTCAGGCTCAGGTAAATTATGGCTCTCCATATTCGCGGTTTGGTATTGGCGATATAAATAGAACAAATAACCCCGTTTATCAAAGTATGGGTGGATTATCAATAGGTGTTAAAGACGCTTTTCATATTAATTATATGAATCCCGCATCTTATACAGCCATCGATTCAATGTCTTTTATTGTTGAAGGAGGTGCTTTTTCGAGAATTAGTGAATGGAAAACTGTTGATGAATCAGAAAATTCTGAGTTCTCTTCATTAGGTAATTTGAGTATCGCTTTTCCGATTACCTCGTCCTATAAAATGAGTGTTGGTATAGTTCCATATAGTAATGTAGGGTATCAACTCACAGCACCAACGCAATTGCGAGGCATAGGAAATGTAAATTATCTTTATGAAGGTAATGGTGGGATTAATAAATTCTATCTGGGTGGAGCAGTAAATATTGCTAAAGGTTTGTCTTTAGGGGTAAATGCAAATTATTACTGGGGACAAATAGATATTAATACGTATGCTACATTTCCCGATTCAACCTATTATTTTGATACTAAAGTGATGAAACATCAAGAAATTAGTGATGTTGCTGTAGATTTTGGTTTGCAGTATGAATATTATTTTGGTGAAGATAAAGAGTGGAGAACTGTTGCCGGGATTGTTTACAGTCCATCATTTAATTTATCGGCTACAGAAGAAAAGCTTACAGCGCAAATGAAAAAAGGTGCCGGTGGTGCCGAAAGTATTAATGATACTATATCTTATAAGTCCGGAGTTTCAGGGAGTATAACTCTTCCTTCGTCATATGGTATTGGATTTGTTGTTGAGAAAAAAGATAGAATAAAATTTGGTGTCGATTATAAAGTTCAGGATTGGTCTTCATACGAGTCTTTTGGTATTAGCGATTCACTAAAAAATAGTGGACAACTATCTATTGGTATGGAGTACCTTCCACAGAATAATGTGTTATCAAGTTATTATAAAAAGATTAAATATCGTTTCGGTTTTAGATATTCTGATACCTATTTGCAGTTGCGCGATAATCAATTGAAAGATATTGGCATAAGTTTTGGAGTAGGATTACCTGTAAAAAACTCCGGAAGCTCTATCAACTTAGGAGTTGAGTTTGGTAAAAGAGGAACAACAGATAATTCGCTAATTGAAGAAAATTATATTAAATTTACACTAGGAATATCAATATATGAACGTTGGTTTGTTCAACGAAAATATTATTAAAAATTAAAATATAAAGAGATGAAAAGGAATATTTTATTTGTTTGCTTAATCTTATTTGCCGGCTTATTTGTCAGTACTCCACTGTCGGCTCAGGAGGATGTGGATATCAGTAATTTGCCAAAATATGGTAATGACAGCTCAACTGCTATTATGAAAATTTCTCTTTATAGAGAATTTTATAAGCAATGGAAAGGTAGTGGTTACAAAAGTAATTCAATTAATGACGCTTTGGAGTCGTGGAGATGGTTATATGATAATGCACCATTAAGTACCGAAAATATGTATCTTGATGGTATTAAAATGTATAATTTTAAAATAGGAAAAGTTAAGGATGATGCTGTTAAGGAAAGTCTGATAGATACTCTGATGGGTATTTATGATAAGCGTATTACTTATTTTCCCGTTAATCGTAGAACACAAAAAAGTCAAATAGGAAAAATACTTGGATATAAAGGTGTTGATTTATACCAAAAACGACCGGGAGCTATTAAAGAGGTTTACGATATATTTGAAAAGTCTGTAAAAATTCAAGGAAATAAATCTCAAAGTGCTGTTTTAGTATATTTCTTTAGAGCCACTATCCAGAAAGTGAAAGAGGGTTGTGCAAATAAAATTCTTATTATTGAGAATTATGATATGATCACTCAGATTATCGATCATAATATTAAAAAATATGCTGGCAAAAAACGTTATTTAGCAATGTGGAAAAATGTTCAGGGAAACATAGAGAATACTTTCGAGCCATATGCTACATGCGAAGATTTATGTTCTATATTCCAAACTAAATTCGATGAAATATCTGATGATGTTGAGCTATTAGAGAAGATTACCGGAACTTTAGATAAAAAAGGATGCTCAGGTACAGAGCTGTTTTTTGCTGCTACCGAAAAACTGCATTCTATTCAGCCTACTGCCAATTCAGCAGAAAAAATGGGTAAAATGCTTATTAAAAAAAATGATTATATCGGTGCTACAAAATATTTAGAAGAGGCAGTAAATCTTTTTACCGACGAACTTGATAAGGCAGGAGTATATAAATTATTGGCTAATATTTTTTATACAAAAAGCGAATATGTAAAAGCTAGAAAATATGCTTATAAAGCTCTTGAGATTATTCCAAAAGATGGTTCTATATATATTACTATTGGTGATATGTATGCCGCAAGCGCTAAATCGTGTGGTAGTAACGATCTTACTTCAAAAGTTGCATATTGGGCAGCTGTTGATAAATATATGAAAGCAAAGCGAATAGACTCTACTGTGGCTGATGAAGCAGCACAGCGTATTATAAAATATTCACAGTATTTTCCTAATGCTGAAACAATATTCTTTTATGATCTTTCTGAAGGAGATTCTTATGTTGTTGAGTCTTGGATAAACGAAACAACTAAGGTGAGAACTGTAAAATAAGCATTACTAAAATATTTATTAAGCCACCTTTCGAGGTGGCTTTTTTTTTGTGTTATATTTGTGAATAATTAAATTAATAATAAAATATCTTGAAACGATTTTATTTCATATTTTGTATTATAGCACTGTTGCCTCTTATAATGGGGTGTCGTAATGATATTAAGGAGGTGCAGAAATACGTTGTTACAGATTCTGTGCCCACACAAAGTGCCGAAGGTGTTACGCTTCTTTATAGCGAATACGGGGATGTAGTGTTCGAGTTGATTAGCCCCAAAGTTATTATGGAAAAGGGAAAAAAACCAAAAACACTATTTCCTGAAGGGATAAGAGTTCTTTTTTATGACTCTACAAATCGAAATGTTCGTTCTGAATTGACAGCAAATTATGCTGTTAAGTACGATCGTAGCAGAAAGATGATAGCTAAAGGCGATGTAGTTATTAATAATTATGAAAAAGGAGAACGTTTAAATACCGAGGAGCTGATTTGGGAGCAAAAAACAAAAATGATCTTTACGGATAAATTTGTTACTATTACCACAAAAGATCAGGTGATCTATGGTGAAGATGGAATGGAGTCTGACGAATCATTTGATAATTGGGTGATAAAAAAACCTACCGGTACCTTAAGGTTTAAAGAGAAAGAGGAAAATAGTAATGCTAAATAAAAAATAATTGGAATATGAGTACCTTGCTTATTATAGTGATTACCTTGTTGCTGTCAGCTTTTTTTTCCGGTATGGAAATAGCATTTATCAGTTCTAATAAGCTTAAGTTAGAGTTGGAAAATAAAAAAGGTGGATTTTCAGCTCGCATTCTTCGTCCTTTTCTAGATAAACCTTCGCGTTTAATTAGTGCGCTGTTATTAGGTAATAATGTGGCTCTTGTTATTTATGGTATGAGTATGGCTGCTTTATTGAATCCGGTTATTACCGAAAACCTCCCTAAAGAAATTATTTCCGACACCTCTGTTCTCTTTGTAAATACTATTATTTCAACAATAATAATACTTTTCTTTGCCGAATTTATCCCTAAAGTACTGTTTCGTTTACAGGCAAATAAAACACTTGCCTTTTTTGCTGTGCCGATTACTCTGTTTTATTATATTTTTTATCCTCTCATAAGTCTTTATTTGGTGAGTTCTGAATTTATACTCAAGAGACTTTTTAAAATGAATCTTGGAAAAGAAAAAGTGAAATTTAATTTTGTGGATCTTGATGATTATTTAAAAGAATTTGGCGCAGAAGAACCTGATGAAGATATTCAACAGGAAATACAGATGTTTCAAAACGCAATTGAGTTTAGAAGTATTAAATTAAGAGAGTGTTTAGTGCCTAGAAATGAAATTGTTGCTATAGAAGAAAATGAATCGTTAGAGGTGCTAATACAATTGTTTATAAAAATGGGATTGTCTCGAATAATGCTTTATTCAGGAAGTATTGATAATATTATCGGTTATGTGCACTCTTCCGATCTTTTTAAAACTCCTGAAAAAGTAAAGTCGATTTGTAGAGCAGTAATTCATTTGCCGGAAACAATGTTGGCGAGTGATGTACTGCCGATTTTTGTTGAGAAAAATCTTAATGTGGCTGTTGTTGTTGATGAATTTGGCGGTACTGCCGGATTAGTTACTATGGAAGATGTTATTGAAGAGATCTTTGGAGAGATTGAA
>JAYEOD010000294.1:0-13182 GCA_034722575.1 Bacteroidota bacterium
TTTTATATCATGAACAAAAAAGTAGTTGTAATATTAAGTAGCGCTCTGGTTTTATTGGTCATTGTTGCGATTGTTGGTAAAAAACAAGGTTGGGTTGGTAAAAAACATACTATAAAAGTTGCTGTTCAGGATGTGAAAAAACAGACCATTATAGAGGTTGTTTCTGCAAATGGTAAAATACAACCCGAAAAAGAGATAAAAATTTCTCCCTATATTTCCGGCGAAGTGGTTGAGCTAAAAGTAAAAGAGGGTGATGAGGTAAAAAAAGGTGACTTTTTGGCAAAGATAGATCCTAAAATTTATGTCTCCGGCTACGAAAGAGCAAAGGCAAATCTTAATACACAAAAAGCAAACGAAGCTAATGTAAAGGCGCGTCTTACTCAAAGTACTGCTCAATTGCGAAATGCTTCGAGAGAGTATAAAAGAAAGAAAAAGTTGCACGAACAGAAAGTTATTTCTGATGCCGAATATGATGCTGCACAAGCAAATATCGAAGTCTCTACCGCCGAAGTAGAAGCTGCTAAAGAGAGTCTTAATGCTGCAAAGTATAATGTAAAAAGTGCTAAAGCAGGATTGGATGAGGCAAAAGAAAATCTTACCCGAACATCTATCTATGCGCCAACAGATGGAACAATTTCGCGATTAAGTGTAGAGATAGGAGAGAGGGTGCAGGGTGCCTCACAGTTTAGTTCCGGAACAGAATTGTTGATTATCGCTAATCTTCATAAAATGGAGGTGAATGTTGATGTAAATGAAAATGATATTATCCGCATCTCGCTTAACGACACTGTTTTAATAGAGGTGGATGCCTATTTTGAAGAGGTTTTTAAAGGTGTTGTTGCGGAAATAGCTACTTCGGCAAAAAGATCTTCGTTGGGCTCTGCTGATCAAGTAACAAACTTTGAAGTGAAAATAAGTATCCTTCCCGAATCGTATAAAAAACTTATGAGTGGAGATGATACTTTTAAATCTCCTTTCCGCCCGGGGATGAATGCCAGTGTGGATATTCAAACAGAGACAGTTTATAATATTTTTGCTGTTCCTATTCAGTCGGTTGTAGCAAAAATTGATACTTCTGATAATGAAAATGAAAATCAAGATGCTGAAGAGGATTTGAAAAAGTATGTTTTTGTGGTTGATAATAATGTAGTTATACAGCAAGAGGTAGAATCGGGAATTCAAAACACAAAATATATCGAGATAAAAGAAGGCCTCACCGGTGATGAAAAAATCGTTATCGCACCTTATCGCGCCATCACTAAAAAATTAAAAGATGGCTCTGCAGTAGAAGTGGTTGATAAAAAGAAGCTGTTTTCTAACGAAGACTAATTATTAATTTAGAGACAAGGCACGCCTTGTCTCTACCAGTATTTGATAAACTTCAACCTCCTTGTCCTCCGAAGCTAAAGCGAAGGGGGGAATCTCAACCTCCTTGTCCTCCGAAGCTAAAGCGAAGGGGGAAATCTTAACCTCAACCATTGTCTGTATTTTTTTAAATTGTATTTTTGCAGATGTTATTTGTATATCAAACCAAAGCACTATTAAAATATGGCATTAATACTTAGCATAGAAACATCAACATCAATACTGTCGGTTGCGCTTGCGCGGGATGGGAAAGTGTTAGAATTTAAAGAGGTTGACGGCAGAAATTCTCATTCCGAATATATTACTCTTTTTATTGAGGAGGTGTTAAAGCTGTCGGGCGTAACGCTTAACGAATTAGATGCTGTTGCTGTTAGTGGTGGCCCCGGCTCTTATACCGGATTGCGTATTGGAGTATCTACTGCTAAAGGATTATGCTATTCGAAAGATATTCCTTTAATAGCTGTTAGTACGTTAAAATCTATTGCCTTTGCAACGGCTGATAAATATAAAGATGATGAGAAAGCTGTCTTCTGCCCTATGATTGACGCACGTCGGATGGAAGTGTATGCGGCTTTGTTTGATAATGAGAATAATGAGATAAGAGAAATAGCAGCAGATATTATTGATGAAAAGTCATATCTCGAATATCTTGATAAGAGCAGAGTGGTTTTTTCCGGCGATGGCGCTGCAAAATGCAAGGAGACAATCATCGCGGAAAACGCACTGTTTTATGATGAGATAAAAACCTCTGCAAGATATATTGCACCTATTGCTGAGAAATGTTTTAATGAAAAGAAATTTGTGGATGTTGCATACTTTGAGCCTTTTTATCTGAAAGCTTATATTGCCGGAAAATCAAAAGTAAAAGGGCTTTACGATTAAAAATTGATGCTAATGCCGGTGTGTAAGCCTAGTGAATAAGGTTTGTACTTATATTCCGAATTAGTATTAATACTGTTTAAAGAGTATTTAAATGTTGGTTCAACATTAATGGCTATTCGTTTTGTGATATCGTATCCTATGCCAATTCCAAATATGCTATTATATAACATGGTGTTTAAATCTTGAGTGCTGCCAAGAGAGCTCTTTTTGCCATCCATCTTAAAATAAGTTTCGTTAGCGATTAAGAATCCTGTGCTAACTCCTCCTATAAGTTTCAGATCAATTTTTTTATCTAAAAATTTATATTTGGCCAAAAAAGGAATTTCTAAATAATCGAAATGTTGTAATAAGCTGGCGTCAAGCGATTTATTATCATTTGCTGCATCGGAAACTGTTTGGTCGATGGTGTTGTTATAAGTAATAATTTCTACAACACCACTAGGTAGCTTACCAGACTCTATTTCTCCCGCCGACGTGGTTAAGCTAAAGTCTGATGGTTTATCCGAGTTTCCGTTTTTCACAGTCAAAGCATTTTGCGATTGTCCTATCTGAGAATAGTAAATTCCCGATTGAAATTCCCATTTGTTGTTAAGTGCATATTGCGCATTAACACCAAACGAAAAGGTAGAAATACCACTTTCGTTACCGGATGAGTTGCTGCTTTCATATGAGTTGTTAAAAAGCTGAAAATCATTTCCGCTGGTTCTGTATGAATAAACGGGAGCATAAGAACCACCAATTCGTATTTTGCGGTTATTATGAGTCTCGTTTTTACTTGCTTCGGCTAAAAGTGGACTATTGAACAGTGTTTGCGATTTTGCTAAATTTTGATGATATTTTAATGGATTGGCAAGCTCTAACGTTTTGTTATTATCGATAATTATACTGCGCAGCGATTCGAAAAAGCTGATGTTTTCTTCTTCGCGATTATTGTTGTTGCTAGCTATAAGATCGGTTTTTTTAATAATAATTTGTTCGTTGTTGCTTGCTGCAATTTTTTCTTTTTCAGGATGAGTGGTCTCTGTTTTGGTTGCTTTAGTGAGGTTCTCAATTTTATTAACAGCTAATTTGTGCGACTCAAAAGTGTTCTCTTGATGCGTCTCTTTTTGGACAGGCAGTAACTCTGCCGCAATTTGCTCTTTATTGTTAAAGATAGAATTCGAATCTGCAAATTCATAACCAATATAAAAAGAGATAAATATGGCTGCTGATGCAGCGGCGTAGCGCATTGTTCTCATAAAACGAACTTTTTTCTTCTGTTCCAGCTCGTCAGAAATACTGTCCCAAGCAAAAATCGGAGCTTTTTCGCTATGCTCTGATAATCCGCTACGGAATAATTCGTCTATATTTCTTTTTTCTTTCATCGCAATTCTGTTAGCGTTTAAAATGCCTAAAGTTTGGAGTATTTAAATTAATTGTACTCTGACTTTTTTGGCAGAAACTCTAATATTTCTAATCGTTCGTAATTACTTTATATAACCTTATTAATCTTATAACTCTCCTCAACTCTTTTTTTCAAAATGTTTCTGGCTCTAGCCAGATTAGATTTTGATGTGCCTTCGGAAATCCCCAACATTTCCGAAATTTCTTTGTGCGAATAGCCTTCTAACGCATATAAATTAAACACCATTTTATATTTTGGAGTTAATTCACTAATCATCTGCGAAAGCTCTTTGGCAGAGATTGCACTCTCCACATCCACACTTTTATTATCTTCAATAGTTAAAAAATCTTCCGGAACAGAATGCATTTTATTGTTCCTTCGGAATTTTTCTAATGCAGTATTTACAATAATCCTTCTTATCCAACCTTCGAAAGAACCTTTGTTTTTAAATTTCGAGACGTTCTCAAAAATTTTAATAAACCCTTCGTGCAAAACGTCTTCAGCCTCAGTATAATCTTTTGTGTAATACCTACAAACTGCATACATTTTGTCGGCATACATCTTATAGAGCGCTTCACGAGATTTTGAATTCCCTTTTATGCACCCCTTGATTATTACGTCTATATTATTCTTTCCGGTAATTGACATTTAGCTTCTTATAAGAGAGCTAAATTACTAAGAATATTCGTAATAATCTTTTATTATCGATTTTTCATTATTCAGATGTTTGTATAAAAAGAAAGGTTGCGTCAGAAAAATGTTTTTTTCACGCAACCTTTCTTCTCTTATTGCATCTTATATTCGAATGTTAAATTAATTAGACTTGATTTTTTCATCGTAAAAACTAAAGCTGTACCAAAGAAATAAAAATCAACTTTGGTGCAGTAGTTTTTTAACCATCACAAAATTAATATTATGAATAAGTTATACCTCTTTCTTTTTTTATTAGTAGCTTCCTCTCTTTTGTCGTCATGCGATAAAGAGAATGAAAATGCTTCAGGCTTTCTTGCCGAGAAGAGTGGTAGGCAATATGTTTCTGAGAATAATGAATTTGGACTTAATTTATTCCGAAAAGTGAATGTTTTATCATCAGATAATAATAAACTTATATCGCCATTTAATATTAGTATGGCGATGGGTATGACATATAATGGAGCGGCTAATAGAACAGCCGATCAAATAAAATCTGTTTTAGGATGGGAAAATCTCTCCTCTGATGAAATTAATAGGTATAATAAGGAGTTGCTTTCTTCTCTCTTTGCAAATTCTGAAAATATTCAACTGAATATTGCTAACTCGATATGGTATGGTGATAATATTGATATAAAGTCGGAGTTTTTGCGAAAAAATAGCTCTGTTTTTGATGCCGAGATTTTTAAGGTTGATTTTTCAGATAATTCTACTGTTAGAAAAATGAATGATTGGGTGCAGAGCTCTACTAATAGAGAGTTAAACAGTATTGTTGACGGTATCTCATCGCGTGATATGATGTGTTTTATTAATACAACATATTTTCATGGAGTATGGAAACACAGTTTTAATACAAAAAATACTTCTAAAGCAGAATTTTTTGTAACAAATGGCGATAAAAGAGATGTAGAGATGATGTATCAGAAATCGGATTTGAATTATTATAAAGGCAATTCATTTCAATTTGTTGAGATGCCTTATGAGAATGAAAATTATGTGATGTATATAATGTTACCCGATGAAGATTCTGATATTGATGAGGTGATTTCGACTCTGGATTATAATAAATGGAATAGTTATAAAAGTGAGCTGGAGATAAAAAGAAATATAAATTTTGGTTTGCCGAAATTTAAGTTTCAACAGCAAACCAGTTTAATCAAACTGCTCTCTTCAATGGGGATTGAAAATCTTTTTGTTCCTGAAAAATCTGATCTCTCAAATATTTGTGATAGAAAAATATTTATCAATCAAATGATGCATAATGCAACTATCGAAGTGAACGAAAAAGGTACAAAGGCAACAGCAGCCTCTTCGGTTGCTTCAACTTTTACCGCTTTGGTCGATGATAATCCTTTTAACCTTATTGTAGATCGTCCTTTCCTATTTACTATCGAAGAAAAATCTACTAATACAATTTTGTTTATAGGGGAAATTGTAAATCCGTAATAAATTATTTTATGCTTTTTCGATTTTTTTAATGCTTAAAGCTTTATGCTATATTTTAGCGATACACCCATAATCCATGTTGTTTCAGGAGTTTTAATGTTGTAGTCGCGTTGTAAGAGAAGAAAAGTATCTAAATCCAGACGTTTTATTATTTTAGTCTCTAATCCCATTATTATTCTATAGCGTCGGAATTCGTTTTTATCATCAAAGCGGTAATATATCTCTCCCGATAAATATGGATCAGCAATAGAACTGAGATTGTAATCTATGGTTAGTCGGTTTCTTAAAATGTGCTCTTTCTCTGAGTCTGTCCCCTCTTTTTTATCATCTCTCTGATATTTTGTTCTGTATTTTATTGTCACATCTTTAACAATTTTTTTATCGAGAGATAGAGAGAGAAAAATCCTCTTTTCATCCTCGTCAATAATAATATTTGCTACTTTTTTTTCGGGAAAAAAACACTTTCTATAACCAATCTCCATAGAGGCAAATTCATATGGTTTCCATTCTACTCCAACTTGGATGAGTGATTTTTTTAGGCTTGATGCATTTTCGTCGAATCGACACTCTTGTTTTAATTTTATCTCAAATTGTTCGTTAAGATCTAATTTAACTTTTGGACCAATCCATAATTCTTGTCCTAGCCCAACAGTCGATGTTAAGACAAAAAGAAGTATGAAAGATATTTTTTTCGCTTTTATCATATATTATATATTACCACACCTTATTATACACTCAAATAATTTTTACGAAGATAAAAAAAAACGGGAAAGTATCATCTGGGCAATTTATTTCCAGAACTATTTATTATTTTTGTATCAAATGAAAAACTATTATAAATAGATAATAGGTTATTAAAAAATCAGCTATGTCACAATTTTTAGATCTTGTAAAAAAACGTCAGAGTAATAGAAAATATACCGAGCAGCCGGTTGAAAAGGAGAAACTTTTACAATGTGTAGAAGCAGCACGTTTAGCACCATCAGCCCATAATATCCAGCCATGGAAATTTATTGTGGTTGATAATATGGAATTAAAAAATAGGGTTGCCGAATCTGCTTGCGACGAAAATAAGAGTTTTAATAAATTCTCTTCGCAGGCTCCTGTAATTGTTGTGGTAACTTTAGAGCAGCCCTGCTCTACATCAAGATCGGGAAGATCGATAGAAGATAAAGAGTGGCCGTTGATTGATATAGGAATTGCTGTAGAGCATTTTTGTTTGCAGGCATCTGAATTGGGACTTTCTACCTGTATGATAGGATGGTTTTATGAGAAATTGGTTAAAGAATTACTTGATATTCCTGAAGGAAAGGATGTTGCATTAATGATTTCTGTTGGCTATGCTCCGGATTATTTTGGAGTAAAAGAGAAAAGAAGAAAATCGACCGATGAGGTATTGTCGTACAATGGTTATTAATGCTTTTTAGTCGCTGCAAAACAGCGACTAAAAAGTTGTTTATTAAAGGGCGCTATTTGCGCTAAATGTTTTTAATATTGTTGATTCAATGACAGTTGGATAGTGCTGATGCTCTAATTTGTGGATTTTTTCTGCTAAAGTTTCAGGAGTGTCACTGTCATCAATATTACATTTTGTCTGAAAAATAATCTGCCCATCATCGTATTTGTTATTCACAAAGTGAATGGTGATGCCGCTTGTTTTTTCTCCGTTTTCTATAATTTTTTTATGTACCCGATCGCCGTACATCCCTTTCCCACCGTAGTTTGGTAGTAGTGCCGGGTGGATATTAATTATTTTAGAAGAATATTGCGTAATGAGATATTGTGGTATTAGCCACATAAAACCGGCTAGAATGATAAAATCAATCTCCATTTCTTTTAGCTGACTCATCACTTTATTGCTGTTATAAAAATCTTCTCTATCGAAAATTTTAGTTGCTATTCCGTGCCTTCGTGCTCTTTGAAGAACAAAAGCATTTGCGTTGTTAGAAAAAACAGCTGAAATATTTATTTTATTACTGTTTTTAAAATGATTAATAATTGCTTCTGAATTTGTTCCATTACCTGATGCAAATATTGCTACTCGTTTCATGTATCTGTTTTTTTATTTTTATTCAATAGTGTTCTTCTTTCTATCATTAATGATAGAAGTAATAAGCCTACAATTTATGCTAAATCTTATTATTAAAAGCTTATTCGTGAATTTTCATTTTTATAATTTTCATTTTTCTTGATCTAGAATACAAAAATCGTTATTTTTGTTAAAACAGCGGGTAATATTTTTTTTACCTGATTAAGGTGGCTTTAATTGCCTGCCTGTAAGTTGTTTGTGTAATTATGTGTGTTTTATTTATCTTTTTTCCTTTGTTTTTAAAAAGATAAATGTATTTCTTTGCATCTTGTTAATCATAAAAAAAGGAGAAAAAATGTCTGACATTTCAACTAAAGTAAAAGCAATCATCGTTGACAAACTTGGCGTTGATGAGAACGAAGTAACTACTGAGGCAAGTTTCACTAATGATTTAGGAGCTGACTCTTTAGATACAGTTGAGCTAATTATGGAATTTGAGAAAGAATTCAATATTGCTATTCCTGATGACCAAGCTGAGAAAATTGGTACTGTTGGTGATGCTGTTAGCTACATCGAAGGAAATACGAAATAATTAATAACCTATTAATTTGGACTAGATGGAGTTAAAACGAGTTGTTGTAACTGGTCTAGGAGCAGTAACTCCATTAGGTAATGATGTCCCTTCATATTGGGATGGATTGCTTAATGGAGTTAGTGGTGCTAATAACATCACTAATTTTGATGCTTCTGAATTTAAGACACAATTTGCCTGCGAGGTAAAAGATTTTGATATTAACACTTACATGAATCGTAAGGAAGCCAGAAAACTGGATCCTTATGCGCATTATGCTATTGTAAGTTCAGATGAGGCTATTAAAGATAGTAAATTGGATCTTACAAAAATTGATTTGGATCGTGCCGGTGTGGTGTGGGCTTCCGGAATAGGAGGTCTATCAACATTTACTGATGAAGTGATTTCATTTGCTAATGGTAACGGAATTCCGCGTTTCAATCCGTTTTTTATTCCAAAAATGATCTCTGATATTGCCGCAGGTCATATTTCTATTAGAAATGGTTTAAGAGGACCTAACTTTGCTACTGTATCGGCTTGTGCATCGTCTGCACACTCTATAGCTGATGCTTATAATCTTATTAGATTAGGAAAAGCAGATGTTTTTGTTTGTGGTGGATCTGAAGCCGCTATTACTATTACAGGTATAGGTGGTTTTAATGGTATGCACGCTATTTCTACTCGAAATGATGATCCTAAAACAGCATCACGTCCTTTTGATAAAGATCGTGACGGTTTTATTTTAGGAGAAGGTGGTGGCGCATTAATCATAGAAGATTTAGACCATGCTATCGCACGTGGAGCAAAAATTTATGCTGAGATTTCAGGGTCGGGACTTACCGGCGATGCTCATCATATGACAGCTCCTCATCCTGAAGGAATGGGAGCGCATAAAGCTATGAAAATAGCTATTGAAGAGGGAGGCTTGAAATTAGGAGATATTGATCATATTAATACTCATGGTACTTCTACACCAGCTGGTGACTTAGCTGAACCAAAAGCTATTTGTAGCCTTTTTGGTGAGCTTGCATATGATATAAATATTAGCTCTACTAAATCGATGACAGGACATTTGCTTGGTGCTGCTGGTGCTATTGAAGCAATTGCAACAGTTTTATCGGTTAAGAATGACCTTATTCCTCCAACGATCAACCACTTTACGGATGATCCGGGGATTGATAATAAACTTAATTTTACTTTTGGTGATAAAGCAGTTAAGCGTACTGTTAACGCCGCATTAACCAATACATTTGGTTTTGGTGGTCACAACGCATCTTTGCTTATTACAAAATATACAGAATAATAATTGGGTCTTAAGAAAAAGATTAAACCGGTAAAGTTTTATTTTTCAAGATATAAAAGTCTTTACCATGCTATAAAAAATATTTTCGGGTTCTATCCCGGAAATATTTTTTTATACAAATTGGCTTTTCGACATAAATCTGCTGCAGTAAAAGAGCATGGTGTTTTGATCTCTAACGAGAGATTGGAATACCTTGGCGATGCTATCTTGGGTGCTATAGTTGCTGATTTCCTATTTAAATTATATCCCTATAAAGACGAAGGCTTTTTGACTGATATGCGATCAAAGCTTGTTAGTCGTACGCAGTTGAATCAGTTATCCTCTAAGTTAGGGCTACAAGATTTAATTGAGATTAATGTTAGAAGAAAACAATTTAGCAAGTCTATTAAAGGTGATGCTTTTGAAGCCTTTATCGGAGCTTTATATATTGATAAAGGTTATGATTTTACAAAAGAGATACTTGTTAAGCATATCATAAATGTACATTTTGATATGGAACAATTGCAAAATAAAGAGGGGAATTTTAAGAGCAAGCTTATCGAGTGGGGGCAAAAAGAGAAAAAATTAGTGGTTTTTGAAGTCGTTAAGGAGGTAGGTCGAGGGCATCAGAAACAATATGTGGTAGAACTTTTTGTCGATGAAGAATCTTTCGGAATAGGACAAGATTTTTCTATAAAGGGAGCTGAAAAAATGCTCTCGGAAAAAGCCTGGGAAAAACTCCAAGAAAAATCTAATTAAAAAATATCTGTTTTTCATCTTTAATAAATACTCTGTTTTGTAGAAAATAGCTACATTGTGGAGGAATTTACTTTTGTATATATCGAAATAATTAGCAATATCGTATAATGAAAGCAAAAAAAATTGTACTGAATTATAATATGGAATTCAATTATACTATAATTGGCTTTTCTACCTCTTTAAAGAGCTTTCGTTTTATCCATTTCTTAAATCAGAGTCTTAATGTCGGATTTAGGAAATTCCCCGATATGTCATCATATAATTTAAAAGGAGAGGAGCTTTCTACAGATTTTTATTATTATTATGATGATACAAAAAAAAATCAATGGTTTACTTTCTCACATAAATCTCATCAGGACGAATATCTTATCCCTAAATATAAGAATTTAGATTTTTTTCTTTTTATTGATGATATAGTGGAAAAGCATTATCTCGACAAACTCCTTAAAAACCTCAGAACAATTAAAAGTTTACAATTTGTAAATATGATAGACCCAAAGACAATTAATGGTATTAATCTTATCTATTCGGATATTGAACTTCATGTTGTGGACTTTTTTCGTGAAAAAAATGAGTCGAAACATCTTTGGTGATCCAGAACTTGAATGGTATCAAATAAATTTTACGGATTTTTTAAAACAAAAAAGAGCGAGTTAATAATATAACTCGCTCTTTTTTGTTTTAAAATTATCCGCTATATTAGAAAGCAGATTTGAATTGTCTTAAAAATCTAACATCATTTTCAAAATATAATCTTAAATCGTTTACCTGATACTTTAGCATTGCAATACGCTCTATACCCATGCCAAATGCAAAACCGGTATATTTTTTACTATCAATATTACAATTTTCAAGTACATTAGGGTCAATCATTCCACAGCCCATAATTTCGAGCCATCCGGTGTATTTACACACATTACAGCCCTTTCCTCCGCAAATGTTGCATGACACATCCATTTCGGCCGAAGGTTCTGTAAAAGGAAAATATGAAGGGCGGAAGCGTATTTCTGTTTTCTCTCCAAAATATTCTTTAGCAAAATAATACAAAGTTTGTTTTAGATCTACGAAAGAGACATTTTCATCGATATAAAGTCCTTCTATTTGGTGAAAGATACAGTGCGCTCTAGCCGAGATAGCTTCATTTCTGAATACGCGTCCCGGACTAATAGTGCGGAGTGGTGGTTGATTATTCTCCATCACTCTGGTTTGTACAGAAGAGGTGTGGGTACGTAAAGCAATATCAGGATCTTTTGCGGCAAAGAAAGTGTCTTGCATATCTCTGGCCGGATGTTCTTTAGGAAAATTTAGAGCAGAAAAAAGATGCCAGTCGTCCTCAATTTCAGGCCCTTCTGATACAGTAAAACCTATCCTCGAGAATATTTCAGAAATTTCGTTTCGCACGATAGAGATAGGGTGTCGCGAACCGAGCTCGTTATGATTAACCGGTAAAGAGAGGTCTTGATTAGTTTCATCAGTCTCCTCAGAACTTTCAATCTTTTCTTTTAAATCATTGAATTTTTCTTGAGCCGCATTTTTCAAATTATTTATTAGCTGTCCCATCTCTTTACGTTGCTCGGCAGGAACATTTTTGAATTCAGCAAAGAGTGTGTTTATATCGCCTTTTTTACTTAAAAACTTTAATCTAAAGCTGTCAAGATCCGCCATCTTTTCAGCTTTATGTGCGTTAACACGTTCTAGTATTTCCTCTATCTTCTTCTTCATCTGCTAATAATTTACTTTTTTATACCGAAGGGGCATTGTCCCTGCTTTTTTTAGAATAGATTTTGCTCGAAAAATATTATTCTAAAATAGTCATATTAATTCCAACCTTGTTAAATGGCTTGTCGCTACGGCTTGTTGGAACTTTTGAAATCTTTTCTATAATTTGTAATCCCATCACTACCTCGCCAAAGACAGTGTAATCGCCGTCTAAATGCGGCGAACCGCCTATGGAAGAGTAGATTTTTTTTTGTTCTTCCGAAAGCTTTTTGTGTAACCCTTTTTCTACTCTTGCGAGTTGTTTAGGGCTAAAAATATTTCCCTGAACAATGTAAAATTGAGATCCTGATGAGCGACGTTCCGGATTTATGTTGTCTGGTCGTCTGGCAGCAGCCAAAGCACCTCTTTTGTGAAAATGAGTATTTAAAATTTCTGCTTCTACAGTATAGTTAGCACCGTTTACACTTCCTCCCTGAATCATAAAATTCTTTATAATACGATGAAATTCATTGTTATTATAATCTCCGTTTTTAACATGCTTTATAAAATTATCTCTGTGTTTTGGTGTGTCATTGTATAATTTTACTATGATATCACCAAAATCAGTAGTTATCATTACTAAAGTCTCTTTCTCTTGCGCATAAGAGTGGAGAGTAATTATAAAGGCTAAAATGAAAACGATGCTTTTTTTCACAATATTATTCCTCAATCATCTTTATGTTCATAATAATATCTTCGTCAGGACGATTGCTTTTGTTTACTTTAACGGAAGCAATAGAATCAATAACATTTAAACCTTCGTAAACACGTCCGAAAACAGTGTATTGACCATCAAGATGAGGTGCTCCACCAACTTCTTTATAAAGTTTTTTAGTCTCATCAGATAATCCTATTTTACCAAGTTTTTTCATCTCTTTTTCAATCATTGGTTCAATAGTTTCCTTAATAAGTTTTTCAAAACCATCTCTGTCTTGTGCTTTACGGATGCTATCGTATTGATTTTTTATGTCGATATTTTTTTCATCCATAATCAACTCCATAAAGATTTCATTTTT
>JAYEOD010000295.1:0-2578 GCA_034722575.1 Bacteroidota bacterium
TATAGAGTTTTTTTTTACTTAAAATAATGATTGATAATAAAATGATAATTAATAACCATTTGTGGATTATTGAATTAATTAAAACAACCCTAATAGTGTTTCTGATGTCATCTAAGAGATTGTGTTCAAATAAAGAGTGAAATTAAAGTAATTAACCAAATTAACTACTATGAAAAAAATCAATTTTTTATTAGCTTTACTTATTAACTGTTTCGTTTGGCTATAGCCAAACATTAGTAGAGGAAAATTTCAGTGGTGGCGATTTCCCTCCTGCAGGATGGTCTATCGATGCACATGCTGCAAATTGGGGCTCCAGTACAACAGCTAATGCCGGTGGTGTGGCTCCTGAGGCAAAAATGGCTTATAGTCCTACTTTTGATGACTTTTCCCGACTTATTTCTCCTGAAATCGACGCATCGGGTTATACCGAAATAGTACTACTTTTTAATCATATGATGGATGATTATGGTGGTGGCTATTCGATTGGTGTTGCAACTCGTTCAAGTGGAGGCGGTTGGAATACTGTTTGGAGTCAAAATGTCTCTTCTGACATTCCGACAACAACACAAAATGTAGTTATAAATAATGACGATGTAGGTCAATCTGATTTCCAATTTTGCATCTACTTTAGTGGAAATAGCTATAATAAGGATAACTGGTATATTGATAATATACTTCTATTTAATCCATTAAACTTAGATTTAGCTACGGTTTCTGTTAATAATGTAGTTTATAGCGGTCAGGGTGATATTACTGTTGATGCGGATGTTACTGATATGGGTAGTACTCCAATTACTAGCTTTGATATGAACTATTCTATTAATGGTGGCGATACTTATACTACTAGTTTTACTGGTTTGAATTTGGGTTTGACAGATAGTTATAATTGTATTGCCGATGATATATGGGCTGCTACTCCGGGTGATTATACTCTTACGGTTTGGGTTTCTAATATTAATGGTGGCGATGATGATAATCCTGATAATAATCTTTTAGAAAAAGATATTCATATTGCAACTCAAGGAACGCAACGTCGTCCGCTTTATGGGGAGTTTACTAGCTCTACGTCTGCACCTTGTGCAGGTTTTAATTCTAATACTTTTCTTCCATTTTTAGAAGATCATGGCGATGATGTTTGTGTAATTAAGTATCAAATGAATTGGCCTTCTCCGGGAGATCCTTATTATACTGAAGAGGGTGGTGTTCGTAAGTCATACTACGGTGTGAGTGGTGTGCCAAATCTTGTTACTGATGGGGTAGGAACAGTAACTAATTCTGCCGGTGTTAATGGAGCGTATAACAACTCTATGGCTAATCCTGCTTTTATGGATATGTCTGGTACTTTTAGTGTTGAAGGAACTACTATTTCTGTTAACGCAATTATAGACTCTTATGTTGGAGCAACTGATTTAACTCTTCATGTTGTTGTTATTGAGAACGAAACAACAGGTAATACAGGTAATAATGGTGAAACAGAATTTCATTATGTGATGATGAAAATGCTTCCTGATGCTAATGGTACTACAATTGCTTTGACATCTGGTGAGCAAACTTCTATTTCTTTTGAGCAGGATCTTCAAAATACTTTCGTAGAAGAGTATGACGATTTGTCGGTTGTTTTGTTTATTCAGAATAATGCAACACAAGAGGTATTTCAATCTGCTTATGCTAGTCAGGGAGCTCTTCCTGCTCCTGTAGCAACAGTTAGTGTTGTAAATGGAGCTATTGATGTTCCGGTTAATGAGCCTATTGTTATAACTTTCGATCAGCCTATTCGTAATATTGATGATACAGAATTAACTGATGCTAATATTGATGAGCATGTTATTTTTAATTTAATTGATATCAATGGTGATGCAGTTGATTTTGACGCTACTATTGATGCTGAAAAAAGAGTGATTACAGTTACTCCTAACGAAAATCTTGCTTGGGGCGACTCTTACTATCTTGCAATGGAAGCTACTGTAGAGAATTATTATGATGTAGCAATTATTCCTTTCGAGATTAGCTTTACAGCTGATTTTAATACGGGTATTGAGATAAATACAATGCAGAATATTTCTGTTTATCCTAATCCTGTAAACGGTATAGCAACTATTGAATTTTCTTTAAAAGAGACTTCTAGTGTTGAGCTTGTTGTTTATAATGTTAGCGGACAAATTGTTTATACATCTGATAATACACTTGCTTCGGGAAATCAAAAACTTTTCTGGAATACCGGTAATGTTAAAAATGGTGTATATTTCTGTAATATAAACACTGCCAATCAATCAAAAACAGTTAGGATTTCTGTTATGAAGTAGTGTGGTGATGTGATAAAATATAAAAGAGGTGCTATCGTATAAACAATAGCACCTCTTTTATTTATAATATTCCAAAAATCTGACTGATAATAATAATAAGCACAAGAGCAAAAGGATAAACAGTGGCATAGGCTACATGAGGAGCGTTTGAGTCGGTTACAGGTTCTAAAGCGCTTAATGCCGGCGTGCTAGTCATCGATCCCACAAGAGCTCCTATTAAAGTAAGAAAATTAAGTTTTAATACATATCGCCCAATAATAACAGATAAAAACATT
>JAYEOD010000296.1:0-2576 GCA_034722575.1 Bacteroidota bacterium
GATTTACGATATATAAAAAGCTCGCATTGGGTTTTGGTATCACAATCTTCGCTATTGTTGGAAGTAGCTTTTATACATATTTTACTTTAAAAAAAAATATTGAAACAATAAGAGGAATTGCTAATGTATATGCGCCATCGGAGCAGAACCTGCACGATATGTATTTTACAATTTCCAATTCCAAAATGCTAATAAAAAATTGGGTATTTATCGAGATAAAAAGCAATACTCCAAACAAAAGAGCACTTATCGATTTACACAAAACAACATTTCCCCAAATAAAAAGAAAACTATCTCCTTTAGTTAAATGCTGGAATTACAGTGAGCAAAATAAATATAACAGCATTGTTAGAAAAATAGAAAACGGCCTCTTCCCTAAGCATCAATACATAATGAATAATCTTCAACAATTTGACGATTATTCCAACCCAATGATAATTTTTGAGGCGCAAGGAATGGTAGAAGAGGAGAATGATGAAATAATGCTTATTTCAAATAAAATACTTTCCGACCTTGAAAATCTAACAAAAAACATATCTGATAAATTTGAAAAAGGAAGAATAAAAATGGAGAGGTCTAATTCCAATTTCAAAACGTCTGTTTTTACTGTTGGATTATTGTTAATATTAATCAGTATTATAATTGGTGTATTGATGGCTCATCTTATCATAACACCCATCAATAAATTAAAAAAGGCCACGCAAGAAATCAGTCGTGGTAATTTAGATGTTTATGTCTCTTTAAATAGCAATGACGAAATACAAGATTTGGGCGATAATTTCGATATTATGACAGAAAACCTCCGAACAAACCAAAAACAACTTCAAAAAGCCAACGATAAATTACGTGCATCGCAAAACAAATTAGAAAAAGCAAATACTACAAAAAACAAATTTTTATCGATTATAGCTCACGACTTAAGAGCTCCATTTAGTGCTTTTGTTTCAGTATCAGAGGCAATGGTAAATAATTTTGATATGCTTTCGGATAATAGAAAAAAGAGTTTTGCTAATAATATTAACAAATCGGCAATACAACTTAACGAGTTAATAGAAAACCTTTTACAATGGTCGCAAGCCCAAGCAAACAACTTGGAATTCAACCCCGAAAAAACAGATATTGTAAAATTGACTAAACAAAATATCTCTATTGCTTCTACACAGGCAGAGTCGAAAAAAATTTATTTCACATTAGAGAGTAAAGATAGCGTTTGTGCATATTTCGATATGAACCATATTAATACAGTTCTCCGAAACCTTATCTCAAACGCATTAAAATACACACCAAACAATAGTAAAATAAATATTATTATCGACGACAGTCCCAAAAATCATGTTGTGATAAATATATGTGATAATGGCATCGGGCTAACCGAAAAAGATATTAGCAATCTGTTTAGAATAGATATCAACACAAAATACATAGGTGAATCTACAGAAAAAGGCACCGGATTAGGATTGATTTTGTGTAAAGAGTTTGTAGAAATCAACGGAGGTGATATTTTTGTAAAAAGTAAAATTAATGAGGGAAGTATATTCAGCTTTACTCTCCCCAAAAAACAATAAATAATGAAGACAATAAAAGTAATTCTTGTTGACGACCATCCTATAGTACGCGATGGCATTTTTGCTGCACTAATAAAAGAAAATGAAATTGAAATTGTTGGTGAAGCATCTAATGGAGACGAACTATTCGCTTTTTTGGAAAACAACTCTAGCGCTGATGTTATTCTCCTCGATATCTCCATGCCCAAATTATCAGGCATCGAAATAACAAAAATCCTACGCGAAAAAAACTCTACAATAAAAATACTGATTTTCTCATCACATACCGATGAAGATTCCATCTTCAATTCCATCAGAGCAGGTGCTAATGGTTATCTGCCAAAAGACTCTATGCGTACCGAACTTGTAACAGCAATAAAAGAAGTTTATGCCGGTAACGAATTCCTTAGCGAATCAATTCCCAATACTATTTTGATGAAATACATCAAAAAAGCTAAAAACGACAATTTTAACGAAGACAAAACAAAACTACTAACAAAACGAGAGTTGGAAATACTCAAGAATATTGCCGAGGGACTACATTACAAAGCTATTGGCGAAAAATTGTTTATTAGTGCCCGCACAGTTGAAACACATAAAAATAATATTATGCAAAAGCTTCATATCAAAACCACTATCGAGCTTGTTAAATACGCTATTAAAAATAAATTGATAGAGTTGTAAAATCCATAAGCATTGATAAAACGAGCCATACTAAAAACTTTTATAAACACTAGAATGATTATAAAGGTATCTGAGATTGATGATTGATTGTTGATTGATTGTTGATTGAATAAGACAACCCATTTCAATGGATCAAAAAATTAGTTTAATTCGATGATTGTTAATTGATGATTGATTGTTGATTGTTGATTGATTGATTGATTGATTGATTGAATAAGACAACCCATTTCAATAGATCAAAAAATTAGTTTAATTAGTTTAATTCGATGATTGATGATTGATTGATTGGTTGATTGTTGATTGATTGATTGATTGATTGATTGTTGATTGATTGAATAAGACAACCCA
>JAYEOD010000297.1:0-2569 GCA_034722575.1 Bacteroidota bacterium
AAATACAAAATATATCATTGAAAGTCAATCCTTTTTACCTGTTAATTTATTATTAATAGGTTTATTATTTGTTAGGTATATTTTATTTGCCTGTAGAATTTTTTATTTTGAATGAGTATTTTAGTTTTTTTTAAATTAATTCTCTCATATAGAGAGTATTATTTTTGTAAATTTGCAGCCTGATTGAAAAAATATGAGAAAAAGAAAGAGTACAACCAGTAATAGGTTTGTTAAAGGCAAGGGAAAAAGCGACAAAAGAGCTACGTCCGGAAGAGGAAGAGATGGTAAAAGTTCTACATCCGGAAGAGGGCGTGGTGATAGAAAACCTGATTTCGGAAGAGAAAAAGCTCCCGCATCAAGATCATCAAGATATCGCAACGATGAAAAGCCTAAGAAAACAGATAAAATGATTGGCGAAGAGAATATCGCGAAAAATGATGGTTCGATCCGATTGAATAAGTACATTGCTGATGCCGGAGTTTGTTCTCGTCGTGAAGCAGATAGACTTATTGAAGGTGGCGCCATAAAAGTTAACGGAAAAGTTATTACAAGTTTAGGAACTAAAGTTAGTGTTGCCGACAGAGTTCAATATGGAAGCGAAACGCTCAGCCGCGAATCTTTGGTATATGTTCTTTTAAATAAGCCAAAAGGATATATCACAACAATGGATGATCCGTTTGAACGGAAAACCGTTATGGAGTTGGTGAAAAATGCTTGTAAAGAAAGAATTTATCCTGTTGGACGACTAGATAGAAATACTAGCGGGTTATTACTGTTTACTAATGATGGTGAGTTAACAAAAAAATTGCTCCATCCGCGCCATAAGGCAAAGAAAATTTATCATGCTTATTTAGATAAGCAGATGCTGAAAAACGACTTAAAAACTATTGCACAAGGCGTTGAATTGGAAGATGGTTTGGTTGCTGTAGATAACATCTCTTACGATTTATCCACAAACGATAAAAAAAGTATTGGTATAGAGATACACTCGGGACAAAATCGTGTAGTACGACGAATTTTTGAGAAATTTGGTTATACTGTTGAAAAATTGGATAGAGTGATGTTTGGCCCTATTACTAAAAAAGATCTTCCAAGAGGAAAATGGCGTTATCTTGACGCAAAAGAGATTAACTTATTGAAAAATTTTTAATTTTGTAGATTCATAAAAAATAAAAAAAAACGATGGCAAATAAAAAAGACCTTAAAAAAGATGTAACTAGTCTGACTCTTAACGTACTTTCAGATTGTATCTTATATATGGAGTTATATCCGGAGTCGGAGACTGAAAAAGTTAATGATATTATGAATGGTGTTGTAGATTTAGAGACTGAAGTACGTAAAATGATTAACAACCCTGAGGGTGATAAAAAGAAGCATTATGCATCTTTAAAAGATTCTTTTTTTGGTGGTGTTACTGAGTATTTTGGAAAAGTTGATGAACTTTTTGCTGCAAAAGAAAAATAGTATCCTCTTTTTAAAAGAGATAAAAAAAGACTCAGATTTAATTATCTGAGTCTTTTTTTGTTCAATTGGTATTATTATGTGATTCCTTCTTTAATATTTCAGCAGTCAATACATCTGTTTTATACTCTGTTTTTAGTTTCTCGAAAGATATTATGAAATTACATCCTTCGCGAAAGCGACTGCATCCGTAAGCTGATTTACCTTTTATCATAGTGCCTTTACCGCATTTTGGACAGGTAAGTGGTGAGGTCTCTTCAGCAATAGATATGTATTTTCCTTTGCCTTGTTTTACATCACAAACTAAATCGGTTACCATTTTTTTCATCTCTTCAATAAAAACAGATGCTTCATACTCGCCTTTCTCTATCTCGCGAAGTTTTTTCTCCCATCTTCCGGTAAGTTCAACCGATTTTAAAAGTTCGTTCTCTATTGTTTTTATAAGTTGAATACCTGTTTGTGTAGGTAGTATATTTTTTTTCTCTTTGGTAATGTACCGTCTTCTAAAAAGTGTTTCAATAATATTGGCGCGCGTTGATGGTCGACCAATACCGTTTTCTTTCATTATTTCTCCTATCTCATCATCATCAATCTGTTTTCCTGCTGTTTCCATGGCTCGCAGTAAAGTTGCCTCGGTATATTGCTTTGGAGGTAGTGTTTGCTTTTCTTGAAGATCGGGTTTATGCTCTCCGCTTTCGCCTTGCGTAAATACAGGCATTATTTGCGATTTTTTATCCTCTTTTTTTGTATCGGTTTTCTTTTTAGGATAGAGAATACGCCACCCCTCTTCTAAAATTTGTTTGCCGGTGGCTTTAAATTTTATCTTTTCTACTTCTCCTAACACAGTTGTGTTTGATATAATACATTCGGGATAAAAAGCAGCAATAAAACGACGTGTTATGACGTCGTAAACTTGTTTCAGCTTTAAGTTTAATCCGATAGGATTTTGTCCTGTAGGGATAATTGCGTGGTGATCGGTTATTTTTTTGTCGTCAAATACCTTTTTTGTTTTCTGTATTTTATTCTGCAATAGTGGTGCAGTAAATTTTTCGTAAGGCTTAATTCCTTTTAATATAGCAGGAATTTTCGGATACATATCTGTAGGAAG
>JAYEOD010000298.1:0-2568 GCA_034722575.1 Bacteroidota bacterium
AAAAATGAACAATAAAAATTGTTTCAACACGTATTTGGTATAATAACAAATAAAAATGACGTATAAATTTTATTATTTATACGTCATTTTTATTTTTTTAAATAATACCAAAAACTAGGAGGTAAAGAACATTTTATTTGTTGTTGCGATAAACTCAAGAATCTCTTTCCTACCTAATTTAGTATTTGCAGAAGTAACTATTATTGGAGGCAACTCTTCCCACTCTTTACTTAACTCCTCTTTATAAATCTCAAGATTTTTATCTAATTCGCGCTGCTTTAATTTATCGGTTTTAGTAAACACTAATGTAAAAGCCACGCCCAATTCCGCCAAATTTCTTATAAAAACCAAATCTAACACTTGAGGCTTTATCCTACTATCAATCAATACAAAAGTATTAACTAAATTATCGCGTTTAGATATATAATCACTTATCATTTTTCCCCACGAATCGCGAATTTTTTTTGACCGCTTTGCAAATCCATAACCCGGCAAATCGACAAGATGCCATGCAGCGTTAATAATAAAATAATTTATCAACTGTGTTTTCCCGGGCGTAGAAGAGGTCTGTGCAAGATTTTTTCTATTTACCAACATATTAATCAGCGATGACTTACCAACATTACTTCTTCCTATAAAAGCATATTCGGGCAACGCTGTATTAGGAGCCACCTTTATTGAAGGGCAACTCTTAACAAATTCAGCTGATTGTATCTCTATTTTCATTTTAATATCCTAATCTTTATTAACTAAGTACAACTCTATTTATAGTTTGATACGTGTCGATCTATCTTTCCGTCATACACATCTCCAATCGTAATCAATATCCCGGTCTCCTCAACATCTCCGAACGACCTATTTAATGCCGTACCAAATGTTCTCATAGTAGGACTTAAATTCATATAAGCATTTACTAATGGCGGAACATTATAACCACGCTTTCTAACAAACTTCACCATCACTTTATAATTCTCTTGGTAAGTACTGGCCATAAATAATTTCTCTAATTCATTATAATCATATTGCGATAAAAACGACTCATAAGGAACTATAAGCTCGTCATTATCGGGGAAATACTTATGTAAAAAATGATGTATCACATCTCTAGAGTACCTATCATAACTAGGATACATAGTAAATTTCCCGAAAAAATATTTTATTTCAGGATAATCAACCATTAACGAGCCTAATCCATCCCATAAATTATCTAAAGAATAAATCCCTTTACGCAAGTTGTTTAAAGGCTGGTATTTAGGCTGGACAAAACTTCTTCCTAACTCAATAGTTTCCTGCAAATAATTTTTAATAAACTTATCAGAAAACTTAAAGAGTTTAGAAGTAGGGCTTATAGGAGCGCCATATTCATCTAAAGAGACCCGACGTCCCTCCATATAACGATATCCGCCAACAATCTCTTTATCTGCGGCATCCCAAACAATCAACTGCTTAAAAGAATTCTCGGCAGTATCGTACTTATCAATATCCACCTCTTCACCTGTACCACCACCGGCTTCACGAAAAGTAAGTTCTCGTAATCTACCAAGCTCCCTCATTACATTAGAAGCATTTTGATGAGTGATAATATAAATATCACGACCACCTTTATTAGTCTTTCTTACAAATTTATCTTCAGACAACTCCTGTACTAACAACTCTCTATCTACTGCCGGTATTACATCTCTCATCTACCTATACTATTTTTCTAATTTATAAACAATATTTTTTACGTATGTAGCCCATTTTCTATCATTCTGCACACTTCTGTCGAAAAAAGAATACTCTATTGGCTTTCCTATAGTAATAACCATTTTCTTGTTTCTTTGCTTAAACATCTCATCAACAAGATACAGCATCTCTATATTAGCTTTTATACCAAAAAATTTTCTAATATTTGCCAAGTTATAAAAAAAATTGGAATTTCTTGCCTTTACATGAATAGGTATAACATCTCTTTTATGCTTTCTAGCCTTAGAAACAAATGTTTTCTTCCATTCTAAATCATATATTTTACCCGATTGTTTACGCGAACATAACCCCGCAGGAAAATATAGCATTGTGTCATCACCGGCAAATGTATTATCAATAATTTTTATATTTTGTGCATTACTGCCATGTTTATTGATGGGGATAAATAACGATTGTAAATTAGGCACTGCCATCAACAAATCGTTTACGGGAAAAACAACATCCGGTCTTAGCTTACCAATAATATACATCAATGCCAATCCATCAAGACCTCCCAAAGGATGATTTGAGACAAAAATAAACCTGCCCTCTTTCGGTATATTATCCAGCCCACAACACTCAATATCAACACCAAATTCCTCTAGAACAGCTCCCACAAATTCCAACCCTTCCTTCTCCTTATTTTCTTTTAAAAAACGATTCAATTCTTTTATATGAATCACTCTTTCTAAATAACTAATAATAAATCGAGGTATTAACTTTAATAATTTCGGATTCTTGTCATTGATTACTTTTCTTAAATCAATTTCCATTTTCTAACTAAATCAAATTCTTTATTCTCATTTTACATCGTTCACAAATTTACTTATTTTTCTTCATATA
>JAYEOD010000299.1:0-2559 GCA_034722575.1 Bacteroidota bacterium
CCACTCTATTGGATCCTAGGTATTATTATTGCAACAATGTTTGTTGTAAAAGATATTAAAGATAAAAAAATAACAATACTTTTGGAGATGAAATTATCACTTCTAGTAGTGTTTCAGATACTGAAGAACAACGATCCAAAGACGCTATTGTTCCTCCGGGAGTTGATAGAAATGATTACTATCAAACAGTAGCCAATCTTACGGCATATTATCAATCAAGCGATTCAAATTTTATTTACGAATTGCTTCAATACAATCATCATCATTATAGTATTCAAGCTATTTCCAAAGCTCAAGTTATACGAATTCAAAATTCCGACCTGGTTAGAGTCTCTTACTCTTCTGACGATCCGGGTATCTGTCAACAAACACTAAAAATTCTTACTAATGTTTTTATTACTAATTATAAAAGTTTAGGAGAAGGTGATGTAGATGCTGTAGCAAAATATTTTTCTGAACAAGTACGATTAGCTTTCGTACGATTAAACAATGCGGAAAAGAGACTACTTCGTTTTAATCAGAATAATAATATTATTAATTATTACGAGCAGAGTAAATATATTGCATCGCAAAAAGAGGATTTAGATAAATACTATCAGGATCAACAAATTAATGTACAAGCAGCCGCAGCAGCATTAAAAGAGCTGGAATTAAAACTTATTAAAAAGGATAGTATTATCCTCAGAAGCGACTTAATTACAAATAAGAGAAAACAGTTAGTAAAAGTATCTGAGAGACTGTTGGTAAATCAGGTATCAGAGGATTATGCTCCGGTTACTTCCTCAGAGATAGATCGTTTAAGTCTTAAGAAAAAAGAGCTTGAGAATGACTTAAAACTATATCTCGACCAATTGTTTATGTTTAAACAATCTATCGAGGGTATTCCTTTAAGCGATCTCTTAAGCGAATGGCTAAAAAATGCAATAAAATACGAAGAAGCAAAAGCCAGTTTGAATGTTTTACAAAGAAGAAAAAAAGATTTTCAACAAACCTATAAAATTTTTGCCCCACTAGGAGCTACACTAAAGCGTATAGAACGCGAAATAAACGTTGCAGAACAAGAGTATATGGAGCTTCTTAGAAGTCTTAATGAAGCAAAAATGAAACAACAAAATCTTGAAATGGCTTCTGACATCAAGGTTGTAGATCCTCCATACTATCCATTAACAGTCTCTTCTAATAAAACAAAGATGCTGATGGTTGCTGCATTTATTATGGGTTTCATTCTAGTAACATTTCTTATTCTTGTTCTTGAATATTTCAATACAGCATCACGTACTCCGAAAAGAATAGAGAGTATAACAGGTTTACGTATTGCAGGATCATATCCCGATTTAAATATTAAAGATGAAAATATAAATCTTCCTTACATCGCCAATCGTATGGTAGAGATGATTATTCAGAATATTAAGCTGCAATTGCAGCATACCTCATTAAATAATCCGGTAAAACCGTATATAATTTTAATTTTTAGCACACAAACCGAATCCGGCAAAACTCTTGTGGGTCGCGAAATAAAGCAAAAATTAGAGTCGGTTGGCGAAACTGTGTTATATCTGAATTATAAAGATGCTGAGAAAAACATTACTGAATCGGAGTATATTTATGATATTGATAATCGCTTTTTTGAAATCAAACATATTCAAAAATTATTAGATCCGTCTGTATTACGCAGCGCTAATCAAGAATATGACTATATTTTCCTTGAAATACCATCAATTATTCATAACTCCTATCCTCTTGACTTAATGAATACTATTGATAGTTCATTATTAATAACTAAGGCAAATGACTCATGGAAAAATGCCGACAAAATTGCCATAGAAACAATGTCAACAGTTTCTAAGGAGCACCCAATGGTAATATTAAATGAGGTAGAACCTTATGTTATTGATGAATTACTCCATGGAATTCCTTCTACAGGGAAAACTACTTGGAACAAAATAAAGCGGTATGCTACAGCTCCTTTTAGAATGCGTATCAATATAAAAGATAAAGAATAAAGAAAGCTACAATTTCTGTGAAGAAAATTATTAATAAAATAATTAAGGAAAAAAATTTTCTCTCTCTGACAGCAAATATGTCAGTTGCTGTATTTGGCTTTCTTAGCTTTATTCTATTGACTCGCTCTTTAGAGAAAAACTATTTTGGAGAATGGGTGCTTTTTATTACAGCAGCAAATTTTATTGAAATGTTGCGATTTGGTATAACTCGCACTGCAATAATTCGTTTTCTCTCAGGATCTGAAGATGAAGAGCGAAAAAAGTTTATAGGATCTAACTGGGTTATTGGACTTTACGCTACTATTATTATTGCTATATTATTAATAGCTATACGATTGGCTTTTCCTGAAAGCATTTCTCAGTCGGGGTTTCAATTGTTTTTTACATGGTATCCACTACTAGCTTTTTTAAATTTACCCTTTAATAATGCTGTCTCTATTTTACAGGCCGATCAGGAATTTGGTAAAATATTGTTTATTAGAATAATACAAACCGGTTTGTTTGTAATCTTTTTGTTCTTTAATTTATTTTTCCTAAAATATAATATTTTTTGGAT
>JAYEOD010000300.1:0-2558 GCA_034722575.1 Bacteroidota bacterium
CATTATTATACTTTTTGGTATTAATTATTTTTATCACGATCAACGTAATATTGTTATTGCTATTTTTATTGCTCTGTTACTTTTGTCTATAGTAAGTCTTTTTACTTTTAAGTCATATACTAAACAGTTGCCCCATCGTGATAGTTTTTATTCCGATCCTGTTCCAAAAGTTAAAGAGATTTTTAAAACAACAATACCAATGATGTTAACAAATTCGTTGTTTTTGTTGATGAATTGGACTGATGTTCTTATGTTGTCGGCATTTACAAATGAGGAGACGGTTGGTATTTATAATACTGCTCTTAAAATAGCGGCTCTTAATTCTATTGTACTGATTGCTATTAACAGTATAGCAATGCCTAAATTTGCTGAACTGTTTGCTCAAAATAATTTTAATAAATTTAAGATGGTGGTAAAAACAGTCTCTTTTTTGAGTTTTGCTATCTCTTTGCCGATTTTTTTGGCAATAGTAATATGCCCCAATTTTATTTTAGGGACTTTTGGTGTTAAATTTACAGCAGGCTCTACAGCAATGATAATTCTTGCTATAGGTCATCTGTTTGCAAGCTTTTCAGGAGCAACAATTAATTTGCTTAATATGACTGGTAAAGAAAAGGTTACTATGTATATTCTATTGGTTAGCATAGTGATTAATTTCATCCTTAATTATACATTAATTCCTATGTATGGACTTAATGGTGCGGCAATAGCTACTGTTGTTAGTACTGTTTTATGGAATGTTTTATCTGCTATTTGTATTTATAAATATCATAAATTTTTTGCTTATCCTATCTTAAGTTATCGAGATTTAGTTCATTATATTAATATTGTATTTGAAAAAAAATAAATATTTTTTTTTAAAGTAAAAAATGTTTGAATTCCCCTTTGTGCTTAACGGTATCGAAATTTTTCAGTAATAATATTACTGTTAAAGATTAAATAAGTTTTGTTTTTTTTGTTAAGATTAATAATTATTACGATTTTTGTCTTTGTCAATAATCGGACTGATATTAGATGAGGCTTTTAACTTTAATTATTTTTCTATTCGATACCTGTAATGTGTTTTCGCAAACGCTTCCTGATTTTTTTGATTTGCGCGATGTTGAAGGGGAGTGTTATGTTACACCTGTAAAAGAACAAAATGGAGGGACTTGTTGGGCTTTCGCTGTAATGGCTTCTATGGAATCTAATTTACTGATAACAAATGTGTGGACTGCTTCTGGAGAGGAGGGTATTCCTGATTTGTCTGAGTATCATATGGATTGGTGGAATGGCTTTAATTCGTTCTATAATGGCGATTTATATCCCTCTTCCGGTTTAGGACTGGAGGTTCATGATGGTGGTAATAACAAAATGGCGGCAGCATATATTAATCGCGGAAGTGGAGTTGTTAGGGAGATAGATGCCTCATCATATAACGAACCTCCTCTACAATTTTCCGAAGATTATCATTATTTATACTCTCGAGATATTATTTGGTTTAACGTGGGCAAATCTCTTGAAAAAATAGAGCCTCTTAAACGTGCTATTATAAATCATGGAGCAGTAGTAACTAATATTGCATACGATAATGATTTTATTGATGATTACTACAATTTTTACCAACCACCAATAGATGATGAAGAACCAAATCATGCTATTACAATAATTGGTTGGGATGATGCGCGTATTACAGAATCTACGAAGAGAGGAGCCTGGATTTGTAAAAATAGTTGGGGAGCATCATGGGGACATAATGGATATTTTTGGGTGTCGTACTATGATAAGCATGCTTGCAGACATCCGGAGTTTGGTGCTGTATTATATTCTAATGTAGTTCCTAAAATAGCTGATACTATTTATTCATACGACTATCATGGATGGTATGATACAATTGTTTCTGTTACTTCTGTTATGAATCATTTTATTACCAAAAATAAGGAGTTATTAAAGTCTATAAGTTTTGTTACTCTGCAAGATTCTGTTGATGTCTCTGTTTCAGTCTATAAATCGTTTGAGGGTAATGTTTTGTCTGACCTGGCTTATTCTTCTAATAATTATGTTGAATTTTCAGGCTATCATACTTTTGATTTGGATCCTGTTTTGCATCTTGGTGCAGAGGAGGATTATTATGTTGCTGTTTGGATTGATGGTCAGAAATATGCTTATGATCGTTCTCACGAAGTTAATACGGTGATGGGTAAGAGTGCCAAAGGGTTTGTTGCATCTTCTGCAGAACTAAATCAATCGTTTTATAAATGTGAACATGGTTGGGAAGATTTTTATTATTATGACGATCCTTCAGGGTATCAGAATTCAGGGAACTTTTGTATTAAGACATTTAATGTAATTGACCTTTTTACAACTGTTAATAGTGGCAATAAAATTTTACCTGAACTGATATGTGTTAATGGACGTGTTGAGATTAAAGGGGATTTTTCTGCTAACAACTCCTCTCTTAATATTTTTTCTCTTGATGGAAGGTTGTTGTTTAAAAATAATTTAGTGGTTTATAATGGTGCTGCCATTGGCGCTGTTAGTGATTTATTGAAAACACATGGTGTTTTGATTTATAAAAT
>JAYEOD010000301.1:0-2556 GCA_034722575.1 Bacteroidota bacterium
TTATTATAAAGAGTGAGTGAGTTATGAATATGGAACACAGCGAACAGGAAATAATCCGACGTAATTCGTTAGAAGAGCTTAAAAAGCTAGGTATAAATCCTTTTCCACAAGAGGGATATAAGATTAATGTTACATCAACAGAAATCCTTAAGAACTTCCCAAAGGATAAATCGAAGTATCAGGAAGTTTCTATTGCCGGACGTATTATGAATCGTCGTATTATGGGCGCTGCCTCTTTTGCCGAAATTCAAGATGCCGAAGGACGTATTCAAATTTATTTCCGTAGAGATGATATTTGTGATGGCGATGATAAAACAATGTACAATGTTGTTTACAAAAGATTGCTTGATATTGGTGATATTATTGGCATAAAAGGATATGTTTTCGAAACCAAAATGGGAGAAATCACTATCCACGCTACAGAGTTTACACTTCTTAGTAAAGCATTGCGTCCACTGCCTGTTGTTAAAGAAAAAGATGGTAAAACATTCGATGCTTTTAGCGATGATGAGACACGATACCGTCAGCGTTATCTCGACTTAATTATTAACAGAGAATCGAAAGAGACTTTTATTAAAAGAACTCGCATTATAAATTCTATGCGAGAATTTTTTAATGCTCAAGGATATTTAGAAGTAGAGACACCTATTTTACAGAGCATCCCGGGTGGTGCTGCAGCGCGTCCATTCGAGACTCATCACAATGCATTGAATATACCTTTATATCTGCGTATTGCTAATGAGTTATATCTAAAACGCCTTATAGTAGGTGGGTTCGATGGCGTTTATGAATTTGCAAAAGACTTTAGAAACGAAGGAATGGATCGTACTCATAACCCTGAATTTACTGTAATGGAAATTTATGTGGCTTATAAAGATTATAACTGGATGATGGAATTCACCGAGGAGATGATCGAGAAAACCGCAATGGATCTCCATGGTAAAACAAAATTGCAAATAGGAGATAATGAAATAGAATTTAAAGCTCCTTACAAACGATTACGAATTCTTGATGCCATTGAACAATATACCGGTATCGATATTTCGGGTATGGATGTGGAGCAACTATTTGAAGTATGCAAAAAACTAGGCATAGAGCATGATAAAACAATGGGTAAAGGAAAACTTATTGACGAAATTTTTGGCGAGAAAGTAGAAGGGCTTCTTATTCAACCTACTTTTATTACCGATTATCCTGTCGAGATGTCTCCTTTAACAAAGCGTCATCGCGATAATCCGGAGTTAACAGAACGTTTTGAGTTGATGATAAACGGAAAAGAGGTTGCTAATGCTTACACCGAGTTAAACGACCCAATCGATCAGTTAGGACGCTTTGAAGATCAATTAAAATTATCGGAAAAAGGCGATGATGAAGCAATGTTTATCGATTACGATTTTGTTAAATCATTAGAGTATGCAATGCCTCCAACTGCGGGGATGGGTATTGGTATAGATAGATTGGTAATGCTTTTAACCAATAAACAATCTATTCAAGACGTACTACTTTTCCCTCAGATGCGTCCGGAGAAAAAAGCCGCTTTACCAAAACCGGAAGATTTTGTTGCTATTGGTGTTCCAGTTGAATGGGCTACACATATTATTCATGCAGGATATAAAACTCCCGAAGCATTAAAAGAAGAGAAGGCTACAAAACTACATCAGTTATTAAACGGATTTAGAAAAAAGAATAAGCTGGAAATTGCAGCTCTCCAACTCGAAGAAGTAAAAAAATGGGTTGAATAAACATATGTTGTTTTTAGCATAAAAACAGTGTGTATAGTATGATGAGTGCAGTTTTTGCTAAATCACAAATTTTATAAATTATTTCACGTAAGTTGTTTCCTGTAAAAAAAGTTATATTTTTGCGGGAAACAGATTACGATTTTTATATCAAACCAAACAAATTTATTATGAGATTATCTAATCAAAAGGTATTACTTACTGTTGTGTTTACGTTAAGCTTCGCAGCTATGTCTTTCGCTCAAACAGTAAATGAAGCAGGAGAGAAACTAAACGAAGGAATTCAGAATTTAAAAGCACAAAAATACGACCTGGCAATTAGCTCTTTTGAGTCGTGCATCCAAATTTGTGATATGGTAGGTATGGATGCTTTTGATGTTCGTAGTAAAGCAGAATCTCAAATTCCAAACGTATATTTTAAATCTGCGGTAGCTAAATATAAATCAAAAGATTATCTTGCTGCTATCGAGAAGTTTAAAAAAACTGCTGAAATAGCAAAAAAATACAATAATACTAAGCTTGAAAGAAATTCGGCTAAAAATGTTCCTGCCTTATACAGTTCATTAGCTAATGCCGAAATTAAAAGAAAGAATTTCGACAAAGCAATTGGTTTATTAGATGAGGCAATCGCATATAACAACAAATATATAAAAGCATATTTTGCTAAAGCCAGAGTATATAAGGCACAAAAAAACACTGCTCTATTACAAAAGAATGTTGATAAAATCATTGAAATAAAAGCAAATGGCAAAACTGCTATTAACGCCAGAGAACTTGCCGGAAACTACTTTTTGAATGACGCTATAAATGCTATTGG